>NZ_JBYCLG010000068.1:0-26013 GCF_057473785.1 Mycobacterium sp. TH-M103 | reverse complement strand
TCGGATTCGCATCGGCAGGCGGCGTAGGAGAAGATGGCACGCGGGTGTGACCTCGGGTTCGGATGGATGGATTCGCAACCTGCATCCAAACCCGTTGGTCACACCCGCCACATACGCCACGCCGGTCACGCGGCGATAACAGCCAAGGTCACAGCACTACGCATCAACTTTTCCGGCACCCTGCCTCAGAGGCCCGGCGACGGGCACGGAAACCATGGCGGTGCGACTGAAGGCGGCGTCCCATCGCTGGCTATTGACGAGTTGACCTCGGATGATCTTTCGGCATTTGCCGACTACACTGGCTCAGGCTACATAGACATGAACGAGGCGTTGAGGAGCGATGCTTTGGACGCGTCTCAATCCGCTCGCATTGAAGCGCTAAATAATGCATTGGGAAAGCTCCCCGCATATGAGGGGCCAGTGGTCCGTGGTACTAATCTCTCCCGAAGTTCTTGCTGAATATCGACCAGGCGAATACATCATCGAAAAAGGATTCATGAGCACGACAAAGGATCCAGTCGTGGCTCAGTCGCCAGCATTTGCAGGGAATGTCGAGTTCAGAATCGTATCTTTGCCGGTCGCGGCGTTTCTGCAGTTTCAGTGTTCCCGGCGGAACAGGAAGTGCTATTTCGTTCGCACACCAGATTCTTGGTGATCGATAATAGGGTGGATTCCCTAACTGGCCGAACTATCATCGAATTGATGGAAGACTAGAATAACCATGAACGAAATGACACCACGGGAGGTCTAAGGTGAGGGAGATCGCGGGGAAGGTCTTTATGGCCCGGGAAGAGGCAGGCGCTACTCCGCCGTCTGCGGAAAAGCTGGCGCGCGCACGACAACTTTTTGATGAGTTTCAGGAGAAAGTAGACGCCGTTGCCGACGAAGATCGGCCAACAGAGATCTCGCCAAAGTTTTGGGATGACATTTCGGGTACCGAGTATGACCCTCGGAGGGGAGATCGCTAAACGCGAGGAGTCGGGGCGCCGACGGCTTTGCCTCGGGCAACTCGGCCCGAGCAGGCCAGACTATCCCTCGCCCCGGTCGAGCAGCGTCGAGGACCCCAGCACCCGCTCCACCTGCACCTCGATGACGACCCGTCGCGGGTTGGGCTTGGGGGTGCGGTAGCGCTGGGCGTAGCGCAGCTCGGCGTCGCGCACGGCGTCGGCGTCGCTGTTGACCTTGGACCGGCCTTCCAGCGACAGCCATCGCGCACCGTCGACCTGGCTGAGCACGGCGACGCCGGCGCGGTCGGCGTTGACCGCCTTCTGCGACCCGCCGGAGGTGATGACCCGTGCGATGTGAGTCTTGGGATCGAAGGTGAATCCCACCGCCACGACGTGCGGTGAACCGTCGTTGCGCAGCGTGGTCAGCATGGCCAGATGACGTTCCGACAGAAATGCCAGCGCGTCGTCGGTGAGCCGGGTCGTGGTGTTCGCCATCACCGCCCACGCTAGCGCAGGTGATAATCGCAGCCGTGGATGACACGGGCGCAGGCCCGATACTGATCCTGGGCGGCCGTAGCGAGATCGGCGTCGAACTCGCCCGCCGCCTGGCTCCCGGCGCGACGGTGGTGCTCGCCGCCCGCCACGCCGACCGGCTCGACGAGCAGGTCACCACGCTGAAAGCCGCCGGCGCGGCTGCGGTGCACACCGAAGAGTTCGACGCCGACGACCTGGCCTCGCACGGCCCGTTCGTCGCTGCGGTCGTCGACGAGCACGGCCCCATCGCGACCGCCGTGCTGGCCTTCGGCATCCTTGGCGACCAGGCCCGCGCCGAAGTCGACGCCGCCCACGCCACCGCCGTCGTGCACACCGACTACGTCGCGCAGGTCAGCATGCTGACCCACTTGGCGACGGCGATGCGTCAAGCCGGCAAGGGCGCGCTGGTTGTGTTCTCCTCGGTGGCCGGGATCCGGGTGCGCCGCGCCAACTACGTGTACGGCTCGGCCAAGGCGGGTCTGGACGGCTTCGCCAGCGGCCTGTCCGACGCGCTGCACGGCAGCGGCGTCAGCCTGCTGATCGTCCGCCCGGGGTTCGTGATCGGGCGCATGACGCAGGGCATGTCGCCAGCGCCGCTGTCCAGCACCCCGCAGCAGGTGGCCGAGGCCACCGCGCGCGCGCTGGCAAAGGGGCGGCGCACCGTGTGGATCCCGTGGGCGCTGCGGCCGGTGTTCTTCGCGATGCGGTTGTTGCCGCAGTTCGTGTGGCGCAGGATGCCCCGATGATCCGCACCGCCGAATATGCTGAGCGGCGCTTATGATCGTCGTGGTCGGCATCGGCGCCGACGGCATGGCGGGCCTGTCGTCGGTGTCACGCTCCGAATTGGCAAGAGCCACCGTAATTTACGGCGCAAAGAGGCAACTCGCCCTGCTCGACGCCACCGTCACCGCCGAGCGTCGGGAGTGGCCGTCGCCGATGCTGCCCGCCCTGCGGCAGCTGCCCGTCGAGGCCGGCCTCGACGTCCACGTCGTGGCCAGCGGCGACCCGCTGATGCACGGCGTCGGCGGCACCCTCGTCCGCATGTTCGGAGCAGGCGAAGTCACCGTCCTGCCGCACGTCTCGTCGGTCGCGCTCGCCTGCGCCCGGATGGGCTGGAACGTCCACGACACCGAGGTGATCAGCCTGGTCACCGCGCGGCCCGACACCGCGGTGCGCCGCGGCGGCCGGGCGATCGTGCTCTCGCGCGACCACACCACGCCCGCAACGCTGGCGGGACTGCTGCACGCCCACGGCCGCGGCGATTCCTCGATGACCACCCTCGAACAACTCGGCGGCCCGGGCGAACGCCGCCGCGACGGCACCGCGGGGCAGTGGGCCCACAACGCCCCGCCGGATATCGACGATCTCCACGTGATCGCCATCCACTACCTGCCCGACGAACGCATCTCGCCGCTGCCCGACGACGCGTTCGTGCATGACGGCCAGATCACCAAACACGCGATGCGTGCGGTGACCCTGGCGGCGCTGGCGCCGCGGCCGGGGGAGCGGTTGTGGGACGTCGGCGCGGGATCGGGCAGCATCGGTGTCGAGTGGTGCCGCAGCTGGCCGGGCTGCAGCGCGGTCGCGTTCGAGCGCGACGGGAAACGCCGCGAGAACGTCAAATTCAACGCCGTCGCCTCGGGCGTGACCATCGACGTGCGCGGCGACGCGCCACGGGCGTTCGACGGGGCCGAAACCCCGTCGGCGATCTTCGTCGGCGGCGGGCTGACCCAACCGGGTCTGCTCGACGCATGCTTCGACAACTTGCCCCGGGGCGGGCGCTTGGTCGCCAACGTGGTCACCGCCGAATCGGAAGCCGCGCTGATCCACGCGCATTCGCGATTCGGTGGACTGCTGCGACGTTTCCAGCACTACCAGGGCGAGCCGCTGGGCGAGTTCACCGGCTGGCGCCCGCAGTACCCGGTCACCCAGTGGTCGGTGACGCGGTGACGGTCTACTTCATCGGCGCGGGTCCCGGCGCCGCGGACCTGATCACCGTGCGCGGGCAGCGAATCCTGCAGCGATGCGGGACATGCCTCTACGCCGGATCGATCATGCCCGACGACCTGTTGGCGCTGTGCCCCCCCGATGCGAAAGTCGTTGACACCGGACCGCTCACGCTCGAACAGATCGTCGCGGAGCTGGCCGACGCGGACGCCGCCGGTCACGACGTGGCGCGGCTGCACTCCGGCGATCCGTCGCTCTACAGCGCCGTGGCCGAGCAGTGCCGTCGGCTCGACGCCGTGGGCATCGGCTACGAGATCGTGCCCGGCGTTCCGGCTTTCGCCGCGGCCGCTGCCGTGCTGAAGCGAGAGCTGACCGTTCCCGGGGTGGCGCAGACCGTGACGCTGACCCGGGTCGCCACGCTGTCGACCCCCATGCCGCCCGGGGAGGACCTGACCGCGCTCGCCCGGTCCGGCGCCACCCTGGTCCTGCACCTGGCCGCCGCCCAGATCGATGCCATCGTCCCGCAGCTGCTCGCGGGCGGCTACCGCCCCGAAACGCCGGCTGCGGTGGTGGCTTTCGCAAGCTGGCCGAAGGAGAGCGTGCTGCGCGGCACGCTCGCCGACATCGCCGGGCAGATGCACGACGCCGGTGTCACCCGGACCGCCGTCATCGTCGTCGGTGACGTGCTGGCCGCGCAGGGGTTCACCGACAGCTACCTGTACTCGAGCGGGCGGACCCGGGGAACCAGGCACTGATGCGGGTATTGCTGCTCGGCGGCACCGCCGAGGCGCGGGCACTGGCCCGGGCCCTGCATCCACGGGTCGACATCGTTAGCTCGCTGGCCGGTCGTGTGCCCGACCCGGCCCTGCCGGTCGGGCCGGTGCGCATCGGCGGATTCGGCGGCGTCGACGGGCTGCGGCGCTGGCTGCACGACGAGGGCATCGACGCCGTCGTCGACGCCACCCACCCGTTCGCGGCTACGATGACCGCCCACGCCGCCCAGGTGTGCCGCCAAGTAGGCGTGCCACACCTGGTGTTGGCCCGCCCCGCCTGGGACCCGGGTGCGGCCATCGTCGTCGCGTCCGACACCGAAGCGGCCGAAGTCGTCGCCGCGCAGAGCTATTCGCGGGTCTTTCTCACCACGGGCAGGTCGGGCGTCGGGGCATTCGCCGGCAGCGACGCGTGGTTTCTGATCCGCGCGGTGACCACCCCGGACGGGGCCGTGCTGCCGCGCCGTCATCGCCTGGTCCTTTCCCGCGGTCCGTATCGCTATGACGACGAGCTCGCCCTGTTGCGCGATCACCGCATCGACGCGTTGGTGACGAAGAACAGCGGCGGGGACATGACCCGGGCGAAGCTGGATGCCGCCGCCGCGCTGGATGTCGCTGTCGTGATGGTGGCGCGGCCGGCGCTGCCGGCGGGCGTGCGCGCCGTCGGAACCATCGATGAGGCCGCTGAATGGGTGACCGGGCTCGGCTGATCGCCGGCCAAGCGCCGCTTTCGATGCCGCTGATCTGCCCGGCCGCGAACGCCACCTGGCGCAGGCCGACGCCGATCGCGGCCCAGCCACGGTCGTGCGACCTCGGAGAACCGACGGGAACCAAAGTCGCCGGCCAACCGACCAGTGAAGACAAGCATCGCCGGCAAACAAGGGGTCCCCGTGTCGCTGTTCGGTTCCGAAGTCCGGCCCCGATGATCGCCCCCGTCTGGCTGGCCCTGCCCCCGGAGGTGCACTCGGCCTTGCTAAACAGCGGCCCGGGCGCTGGGCCGTTGCAATCCGCGGCGGGGGCATGGTCGTCGATGAGCACCGAATATGCCGCGGCCGCCGATGAACTCGGCGCGCTTCTCGGTGCGGTGCGACACGCGTGGGACGGCCCCGGCGCGGAACGGTATCTGGCAGCCCACGTTCCGTACCTGGACTGGCTGCTCGAGAGCGCGGCCAAGAGCGAAGCCGCGGCCGCACTGCACAAGACGGCCGCCAACGCCTACGGCGTCGCGCTCGCCGCCATGCCCACGCCAGCCGAACTCGCAGCAAACCACGCGGCCCACGCGGCGTTGCTGGCCACGAACTTCTTCGGCATCAACGCGATTCCGCTCGCCGTCAACGAGGCCGACTACACACGCATGTGGCTGCAAGCCGCCGAGACGATGGCGACCTACCAGCTGGTCGCCGAAGCGGCGCTGGCCGCGGTGCCCGCGACCGCGCCCGCGCCGCAGATCGTCGCCACGGCCACGGCGGCCGCACCGAGCGCCGCTGCCGCCCAGTCCTGGCAGGACCAGCTGGCAGCCGCGATCAAGCAGTACACCTCGAAATTCGCCTGGCCGGTCTCCAAGGAGCTGAACCCGGGCGGCTGGCCCATACCCGCGGCGCCCTTCGTCAACGGGCTCAGCTCCGCGCTGCTGCAGCTCCCCGGCATGACCCCGACCCTGGCCGGCGCGCTGGGCTGGGCGATGTTCCACACGTTGATGATCTTCTGGCCCTTGGGCCAGCAGGCGATCCAACTGGCCGTATCGCTGGCTCCGGCGCTGGCCGCCGTCGTTTCGGCTGCGGAGGGTGCTGCCGTGGCGGCCGCCGCCGCGGCCGCGGCAGGCATCGCGCTTCCGCTGTCGATTCCCCTGGCCGCGCCGGCGGCGGGGGCAGCGGCTGCCGCGCTGCCGGGCGGTCTCGCCGCCGGGCCCGGCGGAGCGGCGGCGGCTCCGAGCCCGGGCATGCCTGGCACGGCGGCGACGCCCGTCGGGGCACCGGTCGATGGCGGGCCGGGGACGGGGTTCGGTCCAACGGCCCCCGACGGGCCCGGCGCGGTCATGCCTGACGCCGTGTACGCCGTGGGCCTGTCGGGGAGGCTGTCGGCGCGTGCCGCCGCCGGCGGCCGAGCGCGTCGTGGGGTCGCCGAGTCGGCGCCGGACGTCGCGGCCGCCCCCGCGTCCTCGGCCGTGGTCAACGGGCGGGCGCGGGCGCGCCGCGGTCTCGCGGCGTCCGTCGAGGATCACGCGCACCGCTACGAGTTCATGGAGGCGAGCGACTCCGCACCGTCGGTACCGGCCACGGCGTCCGGGCCGGGTGCGGGGCCGCTCGGATCTGCCGGGGCCGCAGCGGAATCCGATGTCCCGCCGGCTGCCGGATTGATGACACTGTCCGGCGACGGCATGACCGAGAGCCCGGTCGTGCCGATGCTGCCCGGCAGCTGGGGTGGGCATCTGCCGAATCCGGCCTGCTGACAAGCTGTTTAATACTGTTGGAACGGGTGACCTGAAGGTGCGCCGGATGCGCGCGCGGGGTTCGCGAGGCGGCGGCCCGGAATACGGTGGGGGGTATGGTATAAATTGTGCTGCGGGCGCGTAACCAGGCAACAAACCGCACGTCAGATGGCTGAAGACCACTGCCCACAGGGTCGAATGGCCCTATCAGCTGCAATGGCGCAGGGGTGAAACTGCCGATGAGCAAACCCGGTTTAACCAGACCGCGAGCGAAAGGAACCCCCGATGTTGGCCTTTCTCAAGAAGGCTTGGGTACCTCTCGTCGTCGCGGTGGCAGTCGCCCTGGGTGCTGTCGCGGTTATCAATCTTCGCGGCGTGTTCGGCTCCGACGAAATCTTCACGGCCACCGGCAGCAGCGCCGAACCGCTCAAACCATCCCACGTCAAGCGGGTGACATACGAGGTCTACGGGCCCGCTGACACGGTCGGGAGCGTGAGCTACCTGGACATGAGCGCCCAGCCGGAGCAGGCGAACTTCACCAGCCTGCCCTGGACCTACACGATCAGCACCACGGTGCCGGCGGTGATCGCCAACCTGGTGGCACAAGGTAACAGCGACACCATCGGGTGCCGCATCACTGTCAACGGCGAGGTCAAAGACGAGCGGTCGGCGGACGGCCACCACGCCCAAACCTCTTGCTTGGTGAAAGCCGGATGAACACAGACACCGAAACGCGCCCGAAATTCATGCGCTTCGTCCGCAACTTCGCGGTCCCGATCATCATTGGGTGGTTGCTGCTGACCGCGGCCGTCAACCTGCTCGTGCCGCCGATCGAGTCGGTCGCCAGAAATCACGCGGTCACGATGTCGCCCGGGGATGCGCCGGCGATGATCGCCGCCAAGCGCATCGGCGCGACGTTCCACGAGTCCGACTCCGACAGCATCGCGATGATCGTCCTGGAGAGCGATCACAAACTCGGCCCGGACGCACACCGCTACTACGACGGCCTGGTGAAGAAGCTGCAGGCCGACCACAAGCACGTGCAGCACGTCCAGAACGTATGGGGAGATCCGCTCACCGCCGCCGGTGTGGAGAGCCGGGACGGTAAAGCCGCCTACGTTCAACTCAACCTGGCCGGCGACCAGGGCAGCACGCTGGGCAACGAGTCCGTCAAAGCGGTCCGGGAGACCATCGACCACTCATCGCCGCCCCAGGGACTCAAGGTCTACCTCACCGGCCCGGCGGCACTGACGACGGACATGAACGAAGCCGCCGACAAGAGCATGTTCGTGATGATGGGCGTGACGGGCGTGGTCATCATGATCATGCTGTTCATCGCCTACCGTTCCATCAGCACGGTGCTGCTCGTCCTGGTCATGGTCGGTTTCGAGATGGGCACGGCCAGGGGCCTTGTCGCGATACTCGGCAACTACGACCTGCTGGGGTTCTCGACGTTCGTCGTCGCCATGCTGTCCTCGTTGGCGATCGCGGCGGGAACCGACTACGCGATCTTCCTCATCGGCCGATACCAGGAAGCGCGTCAGGCCGGTCTGGACCGGGAAGCGGCCTACTACAGCATGTTCCGCGGCACCTTCCACATCATTTTGGGATCCGGGCTGACGATCGCCGGCGCAACCTTCTGCCTCCACCTGGCGCGGCTGTCGTACTTCAAGGCGCTGGGCATCCCCTCGGCGCTGGGGCTGCTGGTCGTGGTCGCAGGCGCGCTCACCGCGGCACCGGCCGTTGTCGCCGTGGCCAGCCGGTTCGGCCTGCTGGACCCGAAACGCGCCGTCAAAGTCCACGGCTGGCGGCGCATCGGCACCGCGACAGTGCGCTGGCCCGGCCCGGTGTTCGCGGCCTCGCTGGCCATCGCGATCGTGGGCATCCTCATCATGCCGACGATGAAGATCAGCTACAACGACCGCTATTACATCCCGAAAGACCTGCCTTCGAACGTCGGCTATGAGGCCGCCGAGCGCCATTTCAGCGCGGCCACGATGAATCCCGACATCCTCATGATCGAGAGCGATCACGACATGCGGAACACCGGCGACATGATCATCCTGGACCGGGTTGCCAAAGACGTCTTCCGTTCGCCGGGAATCGCCATGGTGCAAAGCATCACCCGGCCGCTGGGCGGCCCGATCGAGCACACGTCCATACCGTTTCAGATCAGCGCCCAGTCGATCCCGATCCAGGAGAACCTTCAGTTCATGAAGGACCGGATGGGTGACATGCTCAAGATGAGCGACGATCTCGGCGCCATGATCGGGTCGATGGAGCGCATGCAGGCGCTGATGGCGCGGATGAGCAACTCGACCCATCGCATGGTCGGCGACATGCATGACATGCAGACGACGCTGGACGAGATGCGGGACCACCTGGCGGACTTCGACGACTTCGCGCGGCCGTTGCGCGGCTACCTGTACTGGGAGCAGCACTGCTACAACATCCCGGTCTGCTGGGCGACCCGCTCGGTGTTCGAGGCGATCGATGGCGTCGACAAGTTCAGCCAGAACATGAGCACGCTGATCAAGGACGTCAACAACATCGACGCGATCATGCCCCAGATGGTGGCCCAGTTCCCGCCGATCATCGCCGTCGCGAAGTCGATGCGGGGCAGCCTGCTCACCATCCACAGCAGCTTCTCCGGCCTGGTCACGCAGATGTCGCAGATGACCGACACCGCGAGCGCGATGGGCCAGGCGTTCGACGCGTCCCGGAGTGGGGACTACTTCTATCTGCCGCCAGAGGCGTTCCAGAACCCTGACTTTCAGCGCGGCCTGAAACTCTTCCTGTCGCCCGACGGGAAGGCAGCGCGGTTCATCATCACCCACGAGAAGGACCCGGCGACCCCGGCGGGCATCGCCGCGGTCAAGCCGGAACTCGAGGCCGCCCACCATGCGGTGAAGGGGACGACTCTGACCGACAGCAGGTTCTACCTGGCCGGAACGGCAGCCATCTACCGCGACATCCAGTCGGGCGCCAATTTCGACCTGTTGATCGTCGGGATTGCCGCGATCACATTGATTTTCGTCGTGATGGTGATCATCACGCGGGCCCTGGTGGCGTCCCTGGTGATCGTCGGCACGGTGCTGCTGTCGCTGGGCGCGGCCTTCGGGCTCTCGGTGCTGGTGTGGCAGCACCTGCTCGGCCTGGACCTGAACTGGATCGCACCGGTGTTCGGGTTGATCATCCTGTTGGCCGTCGGTTCGGACTACAACCTGTTGCTGGTGTCGCGGTTCCAGGAGGAGATCGGCGCCGGCCTGAAAACCGGCATCATCCGCTCGATGGGCGAGACCGGGGGGGTCGTCACCTCGGCGGGCCTGGTGTTCGCCTTCACCATGATGTCGATGGTCGCCAGCGACCTGCGCTCGATCGGCCAGGCCGGCAGCACGATCGGGCTGGGCCTGTTGTTCGACACCCTGATCGTGCGGTCGCTGATGACGCCGTCGATCGCCGCGCTGCTCGGCCGCTGGTTCTGGTGGCCGCTGAAGGTGCGGCCCCGCCCGGCCAGCGAGATGCTGCGGCCGTTCGGGCCGCGTCGCCTGGTCCGCTCGCTGCTGTTGGGTGAGCCCGCGGACGCGACGACAGTCAGGTCCCGGCGCCCGGAGGGCAACGCCGCGGCGGACACCCAGAAGGACGGCAGCCAATTCTCTGGCGACATGACGCACAGCGGCGGCGAGGGGCCGGGGCTGGGCCACGCGCATTGACACAGGTGCGCAGCGCATCTCTTCCGGTCCACAGCCGTAGCTTCGTGCCATCAACACCTTCGCTCGCCGCGCGGCCTACCGGGCAATTTTCGTCGGGGGTGATATCCCGGTCGTCCGACCCTGAACGGGGCCGAGCGCGATCAGAACGGGTAGCGCCGTGGAGTGAACACCCGGTCACCCGAATCGACTGAGTGCCACTGCGTTTGGGAGGACCCGACGATCAGCAGGCAGCGCATGTCGACGTCGGCGGGGTCGAGGTCGGCCAGCCGCACGACCCGGACGGTTTCCTCGGGCCCGGAGACGTCGCGGCCGATCACCACCGGTGTGCCCGGTTCGCGATGAGCCAGCAGGATGTCGCGCATCGCCCCGACCTGCCAGGTCCGCGATTTGGACGCCGGGTTGTACACGGCCAGCACCAGATCCGCGGAGGCGGCGGCGGTCAGCCGGGCGGCGATGACGTCCCACGGTTTGAGCCGGTCGGACAGCGAGATCACAGCGTAGTCGTGACCGAGCGGAGCGCCTACCCGGCTGGCCACGGCCTGGGCGGCGGTCATCGCCGGAATGACCCGCACCTGAACGCCCGGCCACTGCTTGGCCTCTTCGAGTACGGCGGTGGCCATCGCGAACACGCCCGGGTCGCCCGAGGACACCACCGCGACCGCATGTCCCTGCTCGGCCAGCGAGCACGCCAGCCGCGCCCGCGCGGGTTCGTCGGTGTTGTCGCTGGGATGTCGGCGCTGACCGTCGCGGGCGGGCACGCGGTCCAGGTAGCCTGCGTAACCGATCAGATCGGTCGCGGCCGCGAGTTCCCGCCGGGTCTGCGGCGTCATCCAGTCGGTGTCGCCGGGCCCGAGTCCCACCACCGCCACCGCGCCGGTTGCCGGGCCGCGGTCCCGCCGCCCGCCCGGCAGCATGGCCAGCGAGAAGTAGGGCACGCTGTTCGCGTCGACGTCCGCGGCGGGCAGGACGCGTTCACCGCGGGTGCTGGCCCGCTCCACGTAGAATGCGTCGTCGAGCTTGCCGGCGGCCGAAAGCGCTTCCCGCACATTGGAATACGACCTGCCCAGTTTGAGGATCACGGCGGCGTCGGCGTCGGCCAACCGGCGGGTCAGTTCGGCGGCCGGCAGGGTGCCCGGCAGCACCGACAGCACCTCGTCACCGGCTACCAGTGGTGTGGCGATGGCCGCCGAGGCGGCGCTCACCGAGGTGACCCCGGGCACGATGACCGCGTCGAAGCGCTCCGTCAGGCGGGTGTGCAGGTGCATGTAGGAGCTGTAGAACAGCGGGTCGCCCTCGGCGAGCAGCGCCACGTTGCGTCCGGCGTCCAGGTGTGCCGCGATCCGGCGGGTGGCCTCGGCGTAGAAGTCTTCCAGCGCCCCGGCGTAGCCGCCGGGATGGTCGGTGGACTGGGTGGTCACCGGGTAGATCAGGTGCTCCTCGATCTGACCGGGCCGCAGGTACGGCTCGGCGATTGCCCTCGCGATGCTGTGACCGTGCCGGGCGCTGTGATAGGCCACCACGTCCGCGTCGCCGATCACCCGGGCGGCCTTGACGGTCACCAGCTCCGGGTCACCGGGTCCCAGCCCGACGCCCCACAGGGTGCCTCTGGGGGCGCTTCGCGTGGTGCCTCTGGGGGCGGTCATTCGCTCTCGCTCGCGATCGCGTTGACCGCGGCGGCGGCCATGGCGCTGCCGCCGCGTCGGCCCCGCACGACCAGATAGGACATGCCGCGCGGACGGTCGATGAGCTCCTGCTTGGATTGTGCCGACCCGACGAATCCGACCGGGCCGCCCAGCACCGCGACCGGCGCGGCGACCCCCTCGTCGATCAGCTCCAGCAGGCGGAACAGGGCGGTGGGCGCGTTGCCGATCGCCAGGACCGCGCCGCCCATCCGGTCGGCCCACAATTCCACGCCGGCCGCCGAGCGGGTGGTGCGCTGTCGGGCGGCCAGTTCGGCCGCGCGCGGATCGGCCACCAGTGACACCACTTCGTTGCCGGCGGGCAACCGCGCGGCGGTGATGCCGGCGGCCACCATCGACGAATCGCACAGCACCGGCGCACCGGCGCGCAGGGCGGCGCGGGCCCGCGCCACGACGTCGTCGGTGAAGGCGACGTGACCCGCGACATCGACCTGGCCGCAGGTGTGGATCAACCGGACCACGACCTGCGCGACGTCGGCGGGGAACCGGCCCAGGTCGGCCTCGGCGCGGATGGTCGCGAACGACTGCCGATAGATTTCGGCCGCGTCGCGGATGTAGTCGAGCACCCGATCACCCTAAGGCTCGTCGCGGCGGCGACCCGCCGCGGAGCGCTCCAGCCGGTATCCGTCCCCGGTGGCGACCAGCACCTCGCCGGCCAGCGGGCTGCCGCACGCCCGCTCGCAGCCGACGAAGTGACGGTGCACCGTGGAGTCGGGGTCCAGCGACCGCGCGGCGTCGGCCCGCACATCGGCCACCGAGTGCGCGCACCCGGGTCTGCCGGTGCAGGCGCTGACCGTCAGCCAGGGGGAGTTCTCGTCGAAGACCAGGCCCACGGGCGCCAGCACCCGCACCGCGGCGTCGGCGACGGCTTCGTCGAGGTCGCAGATCAGCACCGAGCGCCACGGTGTGACGACCAGTGGCGCCTGGACGGCGACCAAGTACTCCGCGACGCGTGCGGGCAGCACGCCGAGCGGGACCGCGGCGCCCAGCGTGACGCGGCCGTCGTCCTGGCCTATCCACCCCACCGGGGGGCCGGTGCGGACGGGAAACGTGGGGCCGCGCGGGTCGGCAGCGGGCAGCAGCACGCGCACGTCGGCCAATTCGTTGACCCGCCAAGCCTTTCCGCGCACTTCCAGAAACCGCAGGGCGACGGCGACGAGCGCCTCGATGACGCCGTCGGCGTCAGGTCGCACGCCGGTGTCCCGCCCGGCCAGCAGCAGCGCCACACCGTCGTCGAGCACCTGGGCCCCGACGTCGGCGCCCAGACCGGACACGTCGGCGCGGCCGTCGTCGACACTGAACCAGAATCGGCCGCCCAGTTCGGCCAGCCGCGGCTCGGCGCGGATCGCCGCATCCAGGTCACCGACCCATCCCCGCACGTCGGCTCGCCCGCCGGCGCGGCCGGACAGTGGCGAGGCGACGATGTTGCGAACCCGCTCGTGGGTCGCCGACGGCAGCAGCCCGGCCCCGGCGATCGCCGCGGCGGCCGCCGTCACGTCGGTGATCCCGCGCACCTGAACGTTGCCCCGCACGGTCAGTTCCAGGGTTCCCGAGCCCAGCCCGCCCGCGACGGCGGTCAGCGCTGCCAACTGGTCGGCGGTGATCATGCCGCCGGGCAGTCGCACCCGCACCAGCGCGCCGTCGGCGGCCTGATGCACCTGCAACGCACCCGGACAGGCGTCGGTGTCGCGGGTTCGAGGCATGCCCTACGGTACGACGGAGATCGTGGTCGCGGGCGCTACGGTCTCGGGGGAATATGATGGCCTGGCATGCGTCGCGTGGTGAATTTTGGGGGCGTGGTGCGTACAGACACCTTTTGGGCAGACCCGGTAATCGGTGCTGAGCACGAGCGGCAACGGCGGGCCGGGGCATGAGCCTGCGACAGATCGAGATCCCGGCCGACGACTGGCGGTCGCAAGACACCGCGGTGATGCACAAGACCCTGGCCGACGTGTCTGCGAACCCGGCGGTGGCCCGCGCCTGGCGCGGATCGATCGCGCTGAAATTCGCGGACACCGACAAGTTGGAGGAGCGCCACCCATACATGAACCCGGCGATCACCGGCTTCCTGCACAGGGTGTACTCGGAATTGCCCTACCTGTTGTACTTCCTGAACCCGGATCGGGAGAACGGTGCGCTCGACACGTTCTTCGCGTCGATCGGCGCGCTGTGCCAAACCGACGAGGCGGCCTGGGTGATGTGGTCCGACGATGTCGGGGCGGCGTACTACGCGGCGCTGACCGCGGCCGCCGAGTTCGCGGTCAAGAGCGGCGACGACTGGGTCGCCGTCGTTCGGGGCTACGAGCAGCGCCAGTCGATCTTCGAGGAGATACGCGAGGTGCTGGTCGCGCGCGGTGTCCTGCTGGCGTGAATCGGGCCGGGAATCCGCGCCTTCCGATGCGGTGGGCCGATGCGGTGGGCCGATGCGGTACGAATGATGGGTGGCTGACCCGACCATTTTGCTGCTGTCGACCTCCGACACCGACCTGATCGGTGCCCGCTCCAGCGGCAAGAACTACCGGTGGGCCAACCCGTCGCGGCTCTCCGAAGACGAGCTGGCCTCCCTGCTGGAGAACGCCGCGGTCGTGGTGGTGCGGATCCTGGGCGGCTACCGCGCCTGGCAGAGCGGCATCGACGCGGTGATCGCGAGCGGCGTCCCGGCCGTCCTGGTCAGCGGTGAGCAGGCCGCCGACGCGGAGCTGACCGGCCTGTCGACGGTCGCCGCCGGGATCGCGGTGCAGGCCCACATCTATCTGGCCCACGGCGGCGTGGAAAACCTGCGTCAGTTGCACGCCTTCTTGTCGGACACCGTCCTGATGACGGGCTACGGGTTCGCCGAGCCGATGGCGACCCCCACCTGGGGCGAGCTCGCCCGCGCGGGTGCCGCTGAGCGCGCCGAAGGCCCGACGATCGCGGTGCTCTACTACCGCGCCCAGCAGTTGGCCGGGAACACCGCCTACGTCGAGGCGCTGTGCCGGGCGATCGAGGACGCCGGCGGCCGGCCCCTTCCGCTCTACTGCGCGTCGCTGCGCACCGCCGAACCCGATCTGCTGCAACGGCTTCGCGAGGCCGACGCCATGGTGGTCACCGTGCTCGCGGCCGGGGGACTGAAACCCGCGGCGGTGTCCGCCGGCGGGGACGACGACAGCTGGAACGTCGAACACCTGGCGGCCCTGGACATCCCGATCCTGCAGGGGCTTTGCCTCACCAGCCCGCGCAGGCAGTGGCTGGACAATGACGATGGTCTGAGCCCCCTCGACGTGGCCACCCAGGTGGCGGTGCCCGAGTTCGACGGGCGCATCATCACGGTTCCTTTCTCGTTCAAGGAATTCGACGACGACGGTCTGATCTCGTATGCGGCCGACCCGGAACGCTGCGCGCGGGTGGCGGGACTGGCGATCCGGCACGCGCGGCTGCGGCACGTCGCGCCCGCCGACAAGCGGGTGGCTCTGGTGTTCTCGGCGTACCCCACCAAGCACGCCCGCATCGGCAACGCGGTCGGCCTGGACACCCCGGCCAGCGCGGTCGCTCTGCTGGCGGCGATGCGCGAGCACGGCTACCGGGTGGGCGAGCTGCCCGGTGTGGAGAACGGCGACGGCGACGCGCTGATCCACGCGCTGATCGAACGCGGCGGCCAGGACCCCGACTGGCTCACCGACGGGCAGCTGGCAGGCAACCCGATTCGGTTGCCGGCCAGAGAATATCGTGCGTGGTTCGCCACATTGCCAGCCGAGCTGACCGAGGCCGTGCAGGCGCACTGGGGTCCGCCGCCCGGCGAGCTGTTCGTGGACCGCACCAACGACCCCGACGGTGAGATCGTGATCGCCGCAATGCGATCCGGTAACCTGGTGCTGCTGGTGCAGCCGCCGCGCGGCTTCGGCGAGAACCCCGTCGCGATCTACCACGACCCAGACCTGCCGCCCAGCCACCACTACCTGGCCGCCTACCACTGGCTGGACGCGGGTTTCGGGGCGCACGCGGTGGTGCATCTGGGCAAACACGGCAACCTGGAATGGCTGCCGGGCAAGACGTTGGGCATGTCGGCCGCCTGCGGGCCCGACGCCGCGCTGGGCAACCTGCCGTTGATCTACCCCTTCCTGGTCAACGACCCCGGCGAGGGCACCCAGGCCAAGCGGCGGGCGCACGCGGTGCTCGTCGACCACCTGATCCCGCCCATGGCGCGCGCCGAAACCTACGGCGACATCGCGCGCCTGGAGCAGTTGCTCGACGAGCACGCCAACGTGGCGGCGCTGGATCCCGCCAAGCTGCCCGCCATCCGCCAGCAGATCTGGACGCTGATCCGGGCCGCGAAGATGGACCACGATCTCGGGCTGTCCGAGCGCCCGGCGGAGGACTCGTTCGATGACATGCTGCTGCACGTCGACGGCTGGCTGTGTGAGATCAAGGACGTCCAGATCCGCGACGGCCTGCACATCCTGGGCCAAAAGCCTTCCGGGGAAACCGAACTCGACCTGGTGCTGGCGATCCTGCGGGCCCGGCAGCTATTCGGCGGCGAGCACACACTGCCCGGCCTGCGCCAGGCGCTCGGGTTGGCCGAGGACGGCACCGACGATCGATCCTCGGTCGACGGCGCCGAGGCCGCCGCCCGGGAACTGGTCGCGGCGCTGCAGGCCACCGGTTGGGACGCCGATGCCGTCGACCGGCTCACCGACAACCCCGACGCCGCGGCGGTGCTGCGGTTCGCGGCCACCGAGGTCGTGCCCCGTCTCGCGGGCAGCGCCGCCGAGATCGAGCAGGTACTGCGGGCCCTGGACGGCCACTTCGTCCCGGCCGGGCCATCGGGCTCGCCGCTGCGCGGCCTGGTCAACGTGCTGCCAACCGGGCGCAACTTCTACTCGGTGGACCCCAAGGCGGTGCCGTCCCGGCTGGCGTGGGAAGCCGGTGTGGCGCTTGCAGATTCGCTGCTCGCCCGGTACCGCGACGAGCACGGCCGGTGGCCGCGGTCCGTCGGGCTGTCGGTGTGGGGCACCTCGGCGATGCGCACCTCGGGCGACGACATCGCGGAAGTGCTTGCGCTGCTGGGTGTCCGGCCGGTGTGGGACGACGCGTCGCGGCGGGTCGTCGGCCTGACGCCGATCCCGCCGGCGGAGCTGGGCCGCCCGCGCATCGACGTGACCGTGCGCATCTCGGGGTTCTTCCGGGACGCGTTCCCGCACGTGGTCACGATGCTCGACGACGCGGTGCGGCTGGTCGCCGATCTCGACGAGCCCGCCGCCGACAACTACGTGCGGGCCCACGCCCAGGCCGACCTGGCCCAGCACGGCGACCAGAGGCGCTCGACCACAAGAATTTTCGGTTCCAAGCCGGGTACCTACGGTGCCGGGCTGCTGCAGCTGATCGACAGCCGCAACTGGCGTGACGACGCCGACCTCGCGCAGGTCTACACGGCCTGGGGCGGGTTCGCCTACGGGCGCAACCTGGACGGCCGGGAGGCGGTCGACGACATGAACCGGCAGTACCGTCGGATCGCGGTGGCCGCGAAGAACACCGACACCCGCGAGCACGACATCGCCGACTCCGACGACTACTTCCAGTACCACGGCGGCATGGTGGCCACGGTGCGGGCGCTGACCGGGCAGGCACCGGCCGCCTACATCGGCGACAACACCAGGCCCGACGCGATCCGCACTCGCACGCTCTTGGAGGAGACCACGCGCGTGTTCCGCGCCCGCGTCGTCAACCCCCGCTGGATGGCGGCGATGCGCCGCCATGGATACAAGGGCGCGTTCGAGATGGCCGCGACCGTCGACTACCTGTTCGGCTACGACGCCACCGCTGCGGTGATGGCCGACTGGATGTACGAACAGCTCGCCGAGCGTTACGTGCTGGATCAGGAGAACCGTAAGTTCATGGCGGAGTCCAACCCGTGGGCGTTACACGGCATGGCCGAGCGGCTGCTCGAGGCCGCCGGGCGCGGCATGTGGGCCGACCCCCAACCGGAAACGCTCGACGGTCTGCGCCAGGCGCTGCTGGAAACCGAGGGCGACCTCGAGGGCTGAGCCCCCTCTGGCGCCCGAACGTGACACTGCGGTCACGCTCGGGCCCCACCGTGGCTGCAGGTCACGTTCGAGTCGCCGCGGCGGTAGGTTGAACACCGTGACACCCACCTTTGCCGACCTCGCCAAGTCGCAATACGTCCTGCTGACCACGTTCACCAGGGATGGCCGGCCCAAGCCCACGCCCGTCTGGGCGGCCCTTGACAACAAGGAGAGGGACCGGCTGCTGGTGATCACGCAGGAGAAGTCGTGGAAGGTCAAGCGGATCCGCAACACCCCGCGGGTCACGCTGGCCGCTTGCGACATGCGCGGCAACCCGAAAAGCGAGGCCGTCGAAGGCAGCGCGGCCGTCCTCGACAAGTCGCACACGGGCGCCGTCTACGACGCGATCGGCAGGCGGTACGGCATCGTCGGCAAGGTCTTCAACCTGTTCAGCAAGCTGCGCGGCGGGATGCAGAACAACGTCGGCCTCGAGATCAGGCCCGCCGGAAGTCCCGGCTAGGCCTACGACGCCGTGAGGTGCCGGCGGAAGAACGAGAACACCCGGCTCCACGCGTCCTCGGTCGCCGCTTCGTCGTAGCCGAAGCCGGTGATGCGCAGCAGCGGCTGGGCCGGCAGCTTGTTGGCGAAGCTGTGCCCGGCGTGCGGATAGACCTTGATGTCGGCGGTCACCCCCTTGGCGTCGGTCATTTCGCGCAGCCGCGCCGGCGCGCCGACGCCGAGCGGGTCGCGGGCGCCGAAGCTGGCCACGATCGGGCAAGCGCCGTCCAGCGTCTCGCCGAGGTGGCGCGGCAGCGGAGTGCCGTAGAACGGTGCCGAGGCGCCGAAGCCGCTGGACGCCATCACCAGCGCGAACTGGCCGCCCATGCAGAAGCCCGCGATACCGACCTGTCCGGTGCACTCCGGCATGGCCTGCAGGTGGTCGCGGGCGGCCAGCAGGTCGTCGAGGGAGCGGCCCCGCTGGGTCAGCACCTCCCGTATGACCCGGGTGATGCAGCGGGCGCGGCCGCCCCGGGCGTACAGGTTCGGCGTGATCGCCACGTATCCCGCCCGGGCGATCCGGTCGTTGGTCGCCTCCTTGTCGGGGTTGTAGCCGAACGCGTCGTGGACCACCACCACCCCCGGCCAGGGGCCCTGCCCCGGCGGCAGGCTCAGCAGCGCGTCGATCGGTCCGTCGGGGGTGTTGATCTCGATCGTTGTCATAGCGTCATCTAACTGCAGCCGCGTCGTTCGCCACCAGGGAACTCCGGCCCGGCCCGCAGGCGTTGGCGTCATATGCTGTGGCGGTTGTTGCTGATATATGCCGGTGTCGAACTCGCGGTGATCATCGCGCTGGTGTCGACGATCGGGTTCGGTTGGACCGTGTTGGCGCTGCTGGCCAGCTTCGTGCTCGGGTGGGCCCTGATGGTGCCGATGGCGGGATCGCAACTCGTCCACCACGTGGGCCAGCTGCGATCGGGCCTCAGGAATCCGCGGCGTGCGTTGGGCGACGGAGCCCTGGTGACGGTGGCCACCGGTCTGGTTGTCGTGCCCGGGTTGGTCACCACCGCGTTGGGGATCCTGCTGCTGGTGCCGCCCATCCGGGCCGCCGCCGGTTCGGGACTGGCCGCGGTGACGATGCGCGGCCTGCAGCGGCGGGTGCCGCTGATCACCACTTTCGCGGCCGGTGTACGGCAGGGCGAACCGGGCGGCGAACGCGACTACATCGACTACATCGACGGCGAGGTCATCGACGTGACCGAGGGCGAGCCCCCCACGTTGCCGAACGCCCCGATTGCCGGTGGGCCCCGGGAACGTACCGCGCGAAGCCCCTACTGATCGCCCCGGCACCGCCACGCCCAGGTTTGACTAGGTTTGGCCTGTGACCAAGCTGCTGGTCAACGGCCGGGTGCACAGCCCGACCCACCCGGATGCCACCGCCATGGCGGTGCGCGGGGGCGTCGTCGTCTGGCTGGGCAGCGACGCCGTCGGCCGCGAGCAGTTCCCCGACGCCACCGTGGAAAATCTCGACGGCGGGTTCGTCGCGCCGGCGTTCGTGGACAGCCATGTTCACCTCAGCGCGATCGGCCTGGCGCTCAGCGGCCTGGACCTGCGGGCGGCCACCTCGCGTGCGCACTGCCTGAAGATGATCGGCGACCATGCGGCCGCCCATCCCGGCCTGCCGGTGTGGGGGCACGGCTGGGACGAATCGGCGTGGCCGGACAACGATGCCCCCGGCACCGTCGACCTCGACGGCGTGCTCGGCGACCGGCCCGCCTACCTGGCCCGCGTCGACGTCCACTCCGCCCTCGCCTCGACCGCGCTGCGGCGGCTGGTTCCCGGCCTGGCCGCCGCCGCCGGTTTCGCCCCCGAGCGGCCACTGACCGGCGACGCGCATCACCTGGTTCGGGCCGTCGCCCGGGGCCTGCTCACCGATACGCAGCTGGCCGAGGCGCGGGCGGCCGCGCTGCGGGCCGTCGCCGCGTCCGGGATCGTCGCCGTGCACGAATGCGCCGGTCCCGAGATCGGGGGCCTCGACGACTGGCTGCGGCTGTGCGCGCCGGACCGCAACGTCCAGGGCGTCCCGGGAGTGGAGGTGATCGGCTACTGGGGCGAGGCGGTCACCACCCCGGCTCGGGCCCGAGCGCTGCTGGATGAGACGGGCGCTCGCGGGCTGGCCGGCGATCTGTTCGTGGACGGGGCGCTGGGGTCGCGCACCGCCTGGTTGCACGAGCCCTACACCGACGCGCCCGACCGCGTCGGCAGCTGCCACCTGGACCCCGACGCCGTCGAAGCGCACGTGCGGGCATGCACGCAGGCGCAGGTCACGGCCGGCTTCCACGTCATCGGCGATGCCGCGGTCACGGCCGTCGTCGCGGCGTTCGAGGCGGTGGTCGCCGACCTGGGCATGGCCGCGGTCGCCCGATGCGGGCACCGGCTCGAGCACCTCGAGATGGTCACCGCCGAGCAGGCCGCCAAACTGGGCGCCTGGGGCGTCATCGCCAGCGTGCAGCCCAATTTCGACGCGCTGTGGGGCGGGCCCACCGGCATGTACGCGCAGCGGCTCGGCGCCGAGCGGGGCAGCCGGCTCAACCCGTTCGCGCTGTTAGCATCCCAAGGCGTGCCCCTCGCCCTCGGTTCCGATGCCCCGGTCACGGGCTTGGACCCGTGGGTGAGCGTCCGCGCCGCGGTCAACCATCGCACCGCGGGAAGCGCAATCTCGCCCCGGGCCGCATTCGCCGCCGCGACCCGCGGCGGCTGGCGCGCGAGCGGGGCGCTCGACGCCAGGGCGGGGACCCTGGTGCCCGGCGCGCCGGCGTCATACGCCGTGTGGGACGCCGGGCCCCTGGACACCCGGGCGGCGCCCGACGGTGTGCAGCGCTGGTCCACCGACCCGCGCTCCCGGGTTCCGGCGTTGCCCCGACTCGGCGCCGGCGACCCCGTGCCACGCTGCCGGCAAACCGTGCATCGGGGCGCTGTCATCCATGGTTAGGGGCTGGTTCGCCCGCGACGCGCGCCCCGCGGCTGCCGACGAGACCGTCGCGGCCGACGACGAGTCCGCCGCCGACGCGCCGCCGGAGCCCGCGGAAGCGCCGGCGGGGGAACACGGGCCCCAGCCCGTCCCCGCCGGTCCGGCCCTGGCCGCACGCCTGGGTGCCGCGACGCACCGGGCCGCGCTGGGGCTGGGTGCCGCGGTGGCGGCCCGGCTGCCCGCGGTCCGGGCCGCGATGCTGCCTAGGCTGCCTCGGTTGCTGCTGGCCGTCGCGGGCGGTTTGTTGCTGTGCGCGAGCTTTCCGCCCCTGAACTGGTGGTGGGCCGCCATCATCGCCGCCGCGCTACTGGCCTGGGTGCTCACGCACCGCGCCACGACACCGGTCGGTGGCCTGGGCTACGGCTTTCTGTTCGGGCTGGCGCTCTACCTGCCGCTGCTGCCGTGGATCAGCGCTCTGGTGGGCGCCATGCCCTGGCTGGTGCTGGCGGCGACGTGCGCGTTGTTCCCGGGCCTGTTCGGGTTGTTCGCCGTCGTGGTGCGCCGGCTGCCCGGCTGGCCGATCTGGTTCGCCGTGCTGTGGGCGGCCCAGGAGTGGTTGAAGGCGAACTATCCGTTCGGGGGCTTCCCGTGGGGGTCGGTTGCGTTCGGCCAATCCGACGGGCCGTTCCTGCCGCTGGCCCATCTCGGCGGTGTGGCGCTGCTGTCGACGGCGATCGTGCTGGTGGGGTTCAGCGCCACGGCGATCACGCGGGAGATCGTCGCGTGGTGGCCGCGGGGCGGCCGAGCGCAAGCACGCACCGACCACGAAGTCGACCGGCCGCCCGCCGTCGTGTTGCCGGGCGTGTGCATCTGCGTGGCGTTGTTGGCCGCGGTCGCGGTCTGGCCCCAGGTGCGGCACGCCGGGACCGGCGCGGGCGGGGAACCGCCGGTCACCGTCGCGGCGGTGCAGGGCAACGTGCCGCGGCTGGGTCTCGGTTTCAACGAGCAACGGCGCGCGGTGCTGGACAACCACGTCCGGGAAACGCTGCGGCTGGCCGAGGACGTGCGGTCAGGGGCAGCTCCGCAACCCCAGTTCGTGATCTGGCCGGAGGATTCGTCGGACATCGACCCGTTGGTCAACGCCGACGCCGCCCAACAGATCGCGAAAGCCGCCACGGCCATCCACGCGCCGATCCTCGTCGGCACCGTGCTCGGCATCCCGGGCCGCCCGGCAGACGACCCCGAATACACCAACACCGTGATCGTCTGGAACCCCGTCACCGGTCCGGCCGACCGCCACGACAAGGAGATCGTGCAACCGTTCGGCGAGTACCTGCCGATGCCGTGGCTGTTCAGGCACCTCTCCGGGTACGCCGGCCTGGCCGGCCACATGGTTCCGGGCCGAAGCAGCGGGGTTGTGCACATCGGTGGGGTGCCCGTGGGGGTGGCGACCTGCTGGGAGGTGATCTTCGACCGCGAGCCGCGTGAGGCGGTGCTGCACGGCGCCCAGCTGCTGGCCGTGCCCAGCAACAACGCCACCTTCAACAAGACGATGAGCGAGCAGCAACTCGCGTTCGCCAAGGTTCGGGCCGTGGAGCACGACCGGTTCGTCGTGGTGGCCGGCACCACCGGCGTCAGCGCCGTGATCGCGCCGGACGGCGGCGAGCTGGTGCGCACGGAGTTCTTCGAACCCGCCTATCTCGACATGCAGGTGCGGCTCAAGACCCGGCTGACGCCAGCAACCAGATGGGGCCCGACGCTGCAATGGGTTCTGGTCGCGGTGGCCGGGGCGGTCATCCTGGCCGGGATACGGCACAATGGGTGGTTCCCGCGTCCGATTCGGCTCAGGTCCAGAACGGGCGACCCGGACGACGACGCACCGCCTGACGAGGGCGGTTCGGATTCGCAGGACCCCCCGCCCGACGACGGCGGCGACCAGGTCCCGCCCGACGAGGGCGGTGACTACACTCCGCTCCACCGGAGCGGCCGACAACCGCGTTACTTCGGGTGACACAGAGGAGCTAAATGACCACCGCCCAGCCGGCGCCGCAGGCCCCGGGCAACCGTCCAAGCCAGCGCACGCTGGTGATCATCCCGACCTTCAACGAGCGGGAGAACCTGCCGTTGATCCACGACCGGTTGAAGAAGGCGTGCCCGGGAGTGCACCTGCTCATCGTCGACGACAGCAGCCCCGACGGCACCGGCCAACTCGCCGACGAGCTGGCCGCCGCCGATCCCGGCCGCACGTTCGTGCTGCACCGCACCGCCAAGGACGGCCTGGGCGCCGCGTATCTGGCGGGTTTCGGCTGGGGTCTGAGCCGGGACTACTCGGTGCTGGTGGAGATGGACGCGGACGGCAGCCATGCGCCCGAACAGCTGCACCGTTTGCTGGATGCCGTCGACGCGGGTGCTGACCTGGCCATCGGCTCGCGCTACGTCGCCGGGGGGACCGTCCGGAACTGGCCGTGGCGGCGCCTGGCCCTGTCCAAGACCGCCAACACCTACTCGCGGGTGGCGCTGGGCATCGGCGTCCACGACATCACCGCCGGTTACCGGGCCTACCGCCGCGAGGTGCTCGAGAAGATCGACCTCGACCGCGTGGAATCCAAGGGTTACTGCTTCCAGATCGACCTGACCTGGCGTACCGCGTGCAATGGGTTCGTCATCGTCGAGGTGCCGATCACCTTCACCGAACGCGAACTCGGCGTCTCGAAGATGAGCGGATCCAACATCCGCGAGGCGCTGATCAAGGTCACGCGGTGGGGCATCGAGGGTCGCACGGCGCACGCCCGCGGGACACGCGCTCCCGACCGAGCCTGATCCCTCCGCCGCGCCGCGTCAGCCGCGGCGGCGCGACCTGATCAGCTCGAGCCGCTCTTTGAGCAGCTCTTCGAGTTCTTCGACGGAGCGGCGCTCCAACAGCATGTCCCAGTGGGTACGCGGCGGCTTGACCTTCTTCGGCTCGGGCAGATCGCCCTCGATCAGGGTGCCTTCCATGCCGTTGCGGCACAGCCAGGTGCCGGGGATGTCGGCGTCGTCGGCGAACGGAACCTCGAACTCCTCGCCGTTCTCGGTGCGGTACCGGGCTATCTGACGCGGCGCCAGATCGTGGTTACGGTCGGTCTCGTAGCTGACGGCGCCGAGGCGACTACCCCGCAGGACTCGATCAGCCATAGGTGCTACTCCTTTGGACCTCTGAGCTCTCGTGGGCTCTGTGGTGGCAGTTCTTTTCGGACGTCTCTTCGCATGGCAAACGTGGCGACGGCCCGGGTAGTTCCCCGGGCCCGGCGCGGAATGCGCGCGACGCAGCCACTCATGATACCCGCATAGCGGCTCGACAAGCGTTGAGCGGGCTAAAGTCGCAGGCGTGACGCGCCGCGACCGACCCCAACCGTGCCGCTGGTGCGGCCGGAACGTCGCCGACGCCGGGATGGGCCGCCGTCGCCAGTATTGCCGGCAGTCCTGTCGGCAGCGGGCCTACGAGCAGCGGGCGTCGCTGAGCCGTGCCGGGGGCGGCGCCGTGCCCGAGGACGCCGTGGTCCTGTCGGCCGACGACGCGGCGGACCTCGCTGACCGGGTCTATCAGGTGCGTTGTGCGGCCGAGGACGTCGTCACCGCGCTCGACGAGGGTGCCGGGGCGGTGGAACTTCGCGAGCTGTGCGACACGCTGATCGCGGCCGCCCGGGCCGCCGACGGCTGGCGCCGGGTGGGGGCCTGACCGTGTCCTTTGTCGCCCGGGCACCCGATTGCCCGCGTAACCGCCTTCGGCCGCCGGCCGGGTACAGTCGCGCCATGGACGCCGCGCCGAATATGTCCTCGTTTCCGGGGGTCAGCGGGACGAATCAGTCACCGGGCAGGCCGGCGCGCGCCATCGCATGCACTCGGCTGCCTTCCACATGTCGATGCCGGTCCTCCTCGAGAAGCCGGGAGTATCGGACGTTTTGAAATCCTGCCGGAGTTGGCCATACTCACCAGCGGACTTGGGTCGGAGAGCAGCACGACGTTGGTCGCAAAGACCATGACATCGCGTCGTACGGCAGCTCCCGTGAGTTGGCGACAGCCGCATCCGGCGGGCCACAGCCACCAATAGGCGAGGGTTAGGGCGAGGGATAGTGATGGTTGATCAACTCCAGCATGCGACCGAGGCGCTGCGTAAAGCTCTGGGGCAGGTCGAACGCCTGAAGCGGACCAACCGCGCGTTGCTGGAGCGGTCCGGCGAGCCGATCGCGATCGTCGGTATGTCGTGCCGTTTCCCCGGCGGGGTCGACACCCCGGAAGACCTGTGGCAGATGGTCGCCGACGGCCGCGACGTCATGTCGGATTTCCCGACCGACCGCGGCTGGGATCTGGCCGGATTGTTCGACCCCGACCCCGACGCGCGCCACAAGACCTACACCCGCACCGGCGGTTTCGTCGACGGTGTCGCCGACTTCGATCCCGGGTTCTTCGGGATCGGCCCCAGCGAGGCGCTGGCCATGGACCCCCAACAACGCATGTTCCTCGAGC
>NZ_JBYCLG010000067.1:0-6374 GCF_057473785.1 Mycobacterium sp. TH-M103 | reverse complement strand
TCGGGTCGGTGCGGGCGACCAGGATGGCCATCTGCGCGTGCTGGGCCATCGACGTCCACACCTTCTGCCCGTTGACGATCCACTCGTCACCGTCGCGGACCGCCCGGGTGGCCACCCCGGCCAGGTCCGACCCGGCGCCGGGCTCGCTGAACAGCTGGCAGTAGACCTGCTCCCCGGTGAACAACGGCCGCAGGAACTTCCGCTTCTGCTCGTCGGTGCCGAACGCCGCGATGGTCGGGGCCGCCATGCCCATCCCGATGAAGTTCTTCGGTGTGCCCCCGACCGGCGCCCCTGCGGCGGCCAGCCGGGCGTCGACCCGTTGCTGGGCACTGCGCGGCAGACCCAGCCCGCCGAAACCCTCCGGCAGGTGCACCCACGCCAGGCCGGCGTCGTACTGCGCGCCGAGGAATTCCCGGGGGGCGGTGGTCGCCGGGTCGTGGCCGTCGAGCAGCGCCTGCACGCGTGCGTCCACCTCCGCGGTGTTCACCGCCCGCCGCCCGGATGTGCCTGGAAGCCCGCGGCGTTGCCGAGCACCTGACCGCCGTCGATGACCATCACCTCGCCGGTGATCCAGCTCGCGGCGTCGGAGACCAGGAAGGCGACCGCGTTGGCCACGTCGACCGGTTCACCGATCCGGCCCAGGGCCGTCGACGACGCCAGCGGGTCCTCGTTGTCCTTCCACAGCGCCTCGGCCAGCCGGGTGCGCACCACCCCGGGGCAGATCGCGTTGACCCGCACGCGCGGCGAAAGTTCCAGTGCCAGTTGCTTGGTGACGTGGATGAGAGCCGCCTTGGTGGCGTTGTACATGCCCATGCCCGGCGACTGGTGCAGGCCGCCGATGGAGGCGGTGTTGACGACCGCGCCGCCGTGTTCACCCATCCAGGACTTCACGGCCAGCGACGTCCACAGCAGCGGGGCCCACAGGTTGACGTCGAAGATCTTGGCGAAGCGGGCGTGATCCTGATCGATCAACGGACCGAAGGCCGGGTTGGTCCCCGCGTTGTTGACCAGGATGTCGACGCTGCCGAAGCGCTCCATGGTGAGGTCCACGCAGCGCCGGGCGGCGTCCTCGTCGACCGCGTGGGCGCCCACACCGAGGGCCCGCTCCCCTACCTGCGCCGCGGCCTCCTCGGCCGCCTCCTGCTTGCGGGCGGTCAGCACCACGTTGGCGCCCGCTTCGGCAAGTTGTTGGGCGATGGCCAGCCCGATGCCCCGGGACGCCCCGGTGATGATCGCGGTGCGTCCGGTCAGGTCCGGCGAGCTCATTTCGCAGTGCCTTTTGTCATCCACCGCACCGGGGCAGGTTTTGTACACGTGTCAATGTGGTAACCAATGCGCATGTCAGCGAAATTAGCCCTCATGAAACCACTGGTGGTGGCCGGGGCTGTCGCAGCGACGGTCGCCGCCACCCCCACGGCAGCGGCCGAGGCTTTCGCGGCCGCCCCCGCGCCGATCACACACGTTGCCTTCCAGGACAGTCCGGGCGGCGGAGGATGCGACAGCAACGGCAACTGCGGCTGGGGCGGCCAGAACGGCGGTCCCGGCGGCGGTCCCGGCGGCCACGGTTGCGTACCGGGCGTCGGTTGCGGCTCCGGCGGCCAGTTCGCCGGGCCCGGTGGCGTACCGGGCGGGGTCGGATGCCTGCCCGGTGTCGGTTGCGGCTCGGGACACGGCTGACCCGCCCGCCCCTCAGGCTCCTGTGAGCCGGGTGATCCAGGCGCGGGAGTCCGCGGGGTCGATCACGTCGTCCAGTTCGAAGGTGGTGGCCGACCGCAGCGCCTTGCCGTGCTGGTAGGCCGCGTCGACCAAACGGTCGAACAGTTGCTGCCGTTCGTCGGGATCCGCCTCGGCGAGTTCCTTGCGGAAGCCAAGCCGCACAGCACCTTCCAGGCCCATGCCGCCGATCTCCCCGGTGGGCCAGGCAACGGTGAACTGCGGCGCGCGGAACGAACCGCCGGCCATCGCCATGGCGCCCAGGCCGTACCCCTTGCGCAGGATGATCATTCCGACCGGCACCGTCAGCCGCGCCCCGACGACGAACATCCGGCCGAACCGCCGCACGGTGGCCTCCTTCTCCGCGTCCGGCCCCACCATGAACCCCGGGGTGTCGCAGAGCGAGATCACCGGCAGCCGGAACGACTCGCACAGGCCCAGGAAGTCGCTGGCCTTGTCCGCGGCCTCGGCGTCGATCGCCCCGCCCAGGTGATGGCTGCTGTTGGCGATCAGCCCGTAGGCCGCCCCCTCGACGCGGACCAGGGCGGTGACGACCCCGACACCGTGGTCGGGCCGCAGCTCCAGGATCGAGCCGACGTCGACGATCGACTCGATCGCCCGACGAATGTCGTAGGCGCGCAATCGGTTCTGCGGCACCACGTGCCGGGCCAGCCGCGGGTCCGGCGCCTCCCAGTCCTCCAGCGCGCCCTGGAAGTAGGAGAGGTAGCGCTTGGCCAGCGCCACCGCGTGCGCCTCGTCGCGGGCGACCAGGTCCACCACGCCGTTGTGCCGCTGCACCTCGATCGGGCCGATCGCCTCCGGGGGGTACACGCCCAGCCCGCCGCCCTCGATCATCGCCGGCCCGCCCATCCCGATGTTGGCGTCGGGGGTCGCGATGATCACGTCGCACACCCCGGCCAGCGCGGCGTTGCCGGCAAAACAGCGACCCGACACGATCGACACCAGCGGCACGCGGCCCCGCAGGCCGGCCAGCATCCGGAAGGTGGGCACGTCCAGCCCAGCGGCGCCGCCCACGTCGGTGTCCCCCGGCCGCCCGCCACCCCCCTCGGCGAACAGCACCACCGGGACGCGTCTGCGCGCCGCCAGGTCGAAGACCCGGTCGGTCTTGGCGTGGTTGCGCATGCCCTGGGTTCCGGCCAGCACGGTGTAGTCGTAGGAGACCACGACGGCCTCGGCGGCGGCCCGCCCGAACCGTTCGGCGCCGATGGTGGCCAGGCCGGCGACCAGGCCGTCGGCCGGGGTGTTGGCGATCAGGTCCTCCTCGGAGCGCCGGCTGCGCTGCGCGGCGATGGCCAGCGCGCCGTACTCGACGAAACTACCGGCGTCGACCAGGTCGGCCATGTTCTCCCGGGCGGTGCGCCGGCCCTGCTGGTGCCGCTTGGCGACCGCGGCCTCCCGGCCCTCGTCCAGGGTGCGCCGGTGCCGCTGCCGAACCTCCTCGAGGTCGGCCCGCTGCCGATCGAGATCGACTGCGGCAGAACCTGATCCGTTGCCGACGTGGGGACCCGTACGGGCGAACACCAGCAGCGGGTCGCCGGTCCCCACGACCTGCCCGGGGACCACCAGGACCCGGAGCGTGCGCAGCGCGCCGGGCGCGGTGAGCACGTGCTGCATCTTCATCGCCTCGAGGACCACCAGTTGGTCGCCGGGCCCGAACTCGGCGTCCTGGGTCGGCACCTCGACCACGGTGCCGGCCAGGTGGGCGCGCAGCGGTTCCTCCCCCGGGTACAGCTCGACCTCCGCGGCACGCACCTCGCCCTCCCGCGACAGCGCCGCGGCCGCCAGCCCGGGGAGTTTCTCGTCGAGAAAGTCCGTGGTCACCCAGTCGGATTGAATTTCCTCCTGCGCCAACAACTCTCGCAGCAACCCGAGGTTCGTGCAGATTCCCTCGACGGCGAACTCGCCCAGGGCGGTCCGGACCTTGCGCACCGCGGCCGGAAACGACGGCCCGCGCACGTGGGCGACGACCTTGGCCAGCAGCGAGTCGTAGTGGGGGGCGGCGACCAAACCCGTCCGGCCGTAGGTGTCGACGCGCACGCCGGGCCCGCTGGGCGGCGTGAACGCCGTCAGGGTGCCCGCCGCGGGCACGACGGAGCCGTCGGGGGCGAAGGTCTCCATGTTCACCCGGGCCTGGATCGCGATGCCCCGCCGCGCCGCGGGCTCGCCGATGATCTCGGTGCCGTCGGAGGCGATCCCGGCCGGAAGCCCCAGCTCGTAAAACGGTGCGCCACCGGCGATGGCCAGTTGCACGGCGACAAGGTCGATCCCCGTCGTCTCCTCGGTCACCGTGTGCTCCACCTGAATCCGCGGGTTGACCTCCAGGAAGACGAACTGCTCACCGGAGACCAGGAATTCGACGGTGGCCAGCCCGCGCAGGGCGACCCGGGCGCACAGCCGGGCCGCGGCCCGATGCAGGCTGTGCCGCAGGGCGTCGGACAGCCCCTGGGCGGGGGCGATCTCGATCAGCTTCTGGTGGCGCCGCTGCAGGCTGCAGTCGCGGTCGCCGAGCGCGAGCGCGTGCGTCTGATGGCCGGCCGGCGCGGCTACGACCTGCACCTCGACGTGGCGGGCCGCGCCGAGCACCGCCTCGGCGAACAGCGCCGGATCGCCGAATCCACGCTGGGCCTCGGCGGCGCACTGCCGGTAGGCCGCCTCGATCTGGTCGGCGGCGGTCACCTTGCGCATTCCGCGGCCACCGCCGCCGGCCAGCGCCTTGATCATGACGGCGCCGTCCCGGGCCGCGAAGAAGGCCGCGATGTCGGCGACGCTGCTGGGTCCCTCGGTGGCCGGCAGCACCGGCACGCCGGCGGCGACGGCCGCGGCGCGGGCCGATGACTTGTTGCCCACCAACTCGAGCGCGGCGGCGTCGGGTCCCACGAACGTGCGCCCGGCCGCCGCGCAGGCGCGCGCGAATTCGGCGTTCTCGCTGAGAAACCCGTACCCGGGGTGGATCAGTCCGGCGCCGGACCTGTCGGCGGCCGCGAGGATGGCGTGCTGGTCGAGGTAGGCCGCCGGCCCGGCGCCGGGAAGGCCGATCGCCTCGTCGGCCGCATGCACGTGCGGGCCTGCGGCGTCGTCCTCGGCGTACACCGCGACCGTCGTCATACCCAGTTCGGTTGCGGTGCGGACGATCCGGAGCGCGATCTCGCCGCGGTTGGCGATCAGCAGGGTCGCGCTCACCGCCACGGTTCGCCCCACCGCACCTGCTCGCGCAGCCTGCTCTTGAGCAGCTTGCCGCCGGGGTTGCGCGGCAACGCGCTGTCGACGACGGTGACGTACTGGGGAACCTTGTAGTCGGCGAGCTGTTCGCGGCAGTGGTCCATCACGGCGGCCACGTCGACGGTGTCCGGGCCACCAAACAGCACGGCGCCGACCTTCTCCCCCATGACGTCGTCGGGAACCGCCAGCACGCAGGCGTCCGCGACGCTCGGCGCGGACAGCAGCACGGCTTCGACCTCGACGCTCGAGACGTTCTCCCCGCCCCGGTTGATGATGTCCTTGAGCCGGTCGACGATGTGCACGCGGCCGGCGTCGTCGACGCGCACGACGTCGCCGGTGTGCAGCCAGCCGTCCACGATCGTGGCCGAGGTGGCCTCCGGGCGGTTCCAGTAGGAGCCGGTCACGTTGGCCCCGCGTGCCACCAACTCACCCGTCATCGGGTCGTCGCCGGCGGCGATCACCCCGAGGTCCACCGAAGGCACCGCGTAGCCAACCGAGTCGGCGTGCGCGACGGCGTCGGCGTCGGGCAGCACGGTCAGCAGCGAGGCCGTCTCGGTCATGCCGTAGCCGTTGAACACCGTGGCGGCCGGGAACGCGTCCTGCACCGACCGCACCAGCGACGGCGCGATCGGCGCGCCGCCGTAGCCCACCCACCGGACCGCGGAAACGTCCGCAGCCCGGAAGTTGCCGTGCCGCAACAGCAGCGAGTAGATGGCGGGCACGGTCACCAGGAAGGAGATCCGCTCGGCGGCCAGGGCGACGAGGAACCCGTCGAGGTCGAGGGTGGGCATGATCACCGCCGCCCCGCCCACGCGGGCGGCCACCAAAAGCTGCGAGTTGCAACCGGTCACGTGGAACAGCGGCACCGAGATGAGCGTGCGCAGCGCCTCGCCCAGGTCGGCCGGCTCGCCCATGCTGCGCAGCATGTTCTCGGTGTTGGTCAGGAAGGCCTCGTGCGTGGTGGGCACCCCCTTGGGGTGATCGGTGGTGCCCGACGTGTAGAACAGGGCGGCGGTGTCGGTATGCCGCAACTGGTGCGTCACATACGGTTCGCCGTCGGGGAGCGGCGTCTGTGGCGCCAGCTCCATCCGCGCACCCGAGTCGGACAGCACGAACGCGACCTCGGGTGGCGCCGAGCGCGTATTGACCGGCACCGCAACGCCACCGGCCATCACGGTGCCCCAGAACGCCAGCACCCAGTCGATCCCGGCGGCGTAGCGCAGCGCGACGCGGTCCCCCGGTTGCAGACCGTCGGCGTGCAGCCCGCCGGCCACGCGCGCGGCACGGCGCCACAACTGCCGGTAGGTCAGCCGTTCGCCGCCCAGTTCGACCACCGCCTCGCCGTTGGGGCGGTTGTCGACCTGCTCGGCGAGCATGTCGAGCAGCGTGGCGGGCAGGCGGTCGTAGCGCGGGATGCCGTC
>NZ_JBYCLG010000066.1:0-1751 GCF_057473785.1 Mycobacterium sp. TH-M103 | reverse complement strand
CAGCCGGAAGTTGCCGACCTGGAGCTCGTCGCCGTCGGACAGCACCGCCGAGTCGACCTGCTCCCGGTTGAGGTAGGTGTTGTTGAGGCTGCCGAGGTCCACGACGCGGAACGTGCCGGCGTCGGCGTCCCTGCGGATCTCGGCGTGCCGGCGACTCACGGTGATGTCGTCGAGGTAGATGTCGCTGGCGGGGTGGCGGCCGATGGTGGTGACCGGCGCCTCCAGCCGGAACTGCGCTCCGGCGTTGGGTCCTCGCTTGACCACCAGCACGCCCGACCCGCGAGGCAACGCCTCGACTTCGGCGTCGTCCGCCGACCAGGCGAGCTCGTCGTGGATGTCCGCGAGCGAGGCCAGGTGGGCCGTGTTGTCGTCGGGCGCGTGATCCCGCTCGCTCGCGTCCTGCACGGGGGCCCGGTTGCGGATCACGCGGCCCGCGGGAGATCCGGCGCCGCTTGGGCCGCCGGCGACGCCGGCCGGGCCGCCGCGGGCGCCCAGCCGACGTAGGTCAGGTACAGCCCTACGAAGGTGAACGCGATGCACAGCGACACCCACAATCCCTGCGCGCCGATCATGCTGTTCGCCAGGGAGACGAAGGCCTTGGGGAAAGCCAGCAGCAGGATCCCGCGCAGGGTGATCAGCCAGCCCAGCAGCGACACGATGATTGCCGCCGCGCCGTGCCAGCTCTGGTGAGCGGCGACGACGATCAGGCCGAACAGCAGAATGAACGCGCCGGCCACCCAGGTCCACAGCGAGTTCGCCTCGAACTGCGACAGCAGCTTCTGCATGTCGGAGGCGCGCGCCACGGCCGTGACGTCGACGATGACGAGGAAAAGACCCAGTACCCGCGCGAACAGGCGCGTCCTGGCCTGGGATTCCGGTGAAGCGTTCATTGCCGTGCCTCCGTGTGATGCCGGTCCTACATCTGAATCGGACCACCATGGCAAGCGCCCGGCTAGGGACCGAAGTCCCGTTCGTGCGGACCTATGGCCCTGCCTCGGCGTGCCGCAGGGGCGGATGATCGGGCCCAGCAACCACCGATCGAGGAGTCGACCATGAAGGCGAACGTAGGCGACTGGCTCGTGATCAAGGGCACGACCACGGAATCAGCGGACCAGCGCGGACTGATCACCGAAGTGCACGGGACGGACGGCGCCCCGCCCTATGTGGTGCGCTGGCTGGTCAACGGTCACCTGGCCACGGTGTTCCCGGGCTCGGATGCCCTGGTGGCCACCGCGGCCGAACAGGAGCGGGCCGACGAACGGGCGCGGCAGCGGGTCGGCGCCGCGCGGTATCACACTGGGGCCACGAACTCCGACGTGTAGAACTCGGCCGGGTTCTGCGAGTGCGGGTTTGGGCGCTCGATGATCACCCAGACACCGGTGGTTCCCGGCCGGATCGCGTCCTGCACGGTGACCGTGCCGTTGCGGCGACGCACCACGTCGTCGCCGGGCAGAGTGCCGCGCCGAGAAGCGCGGCGGTGCGCGTTACCAATCAGGTGCGCATCGGGTCACCTCAGCCATGCGAAGTGACGCGGATCACACCGCAGGTACCCCGCCGCGCCGCGGCCCAAACCTCAGGGCTTGATGCGAATCGGTCCCGGCGACCACCACCCGCTGCGGGTGGCGGTGCCCAGGTCCAGCTGGGCGGGGCGCGCCTCGGCGATGGTGTCGAACTTGCGCAGCGACCCCCAGTCGCGGCCCCAGTCGTGGGACAGATACGTCGACATCACGTGGGCGCGCAGCAGCAGGTCG
>NZ_JBYCLG010000065.1:0-16010 GCF_057473785.1 Mycobacterium sp. TH-M103 | reverse complement strand
CACACTCACAACCGCCGCTCCTCCTCATCGCTCCGCTCTGCATCGTCGCGGCACACTCACAACCGCCGCTCCTCCTCATCGCTCCGCTCTGCATCGTCGCGGCGGTGTGGGTCATGCCTTTCCTCCGATGCGCACAGTTGAAACCAATAAAAGCCGTGTCCCGGCAGCGTCAGCAGGTAGGGCAGGTGACCGATCCGCGGAAACTCCACGTGCCCGGTCAGCTCCGTCGGTGTGTAGCCGCTCCAGTGCTGCAGGTTCAGCTCGATGGGCTGCGGGAACCGCGACAGGTTGTTGACGCACAACACGATGTCGCCATCATCGGCCGCCTGACGCACGAAAGCCAGCACCGACGGGTTGGATCCACCCAGTTCTTCGAAGCTCCCGATGGCAAAAGCGTCGTGCCGCCGGCGCACCGCCAGCATCGTGCGGGTGAAGTTGAGCAGCGATGTCGACGTGTCACGCTGGGCCTCGACGTTGACGGCCTGGTACCCGTACACCGGGTCCTGGCTGGGCGGCAGGTAGAGCCGGCCCGGGTTGGCGGCGGAAAACCCGGCGTTGCGGTCCGGTGTCCACTGCATCGGGGTGCGCACCCCGTCGCGGTCGCCCAGCCAGATCACGTCACCCATGCCGATCTCGTCGCCGTAGTACAGCACCGGCGATCCCGGCAGCGACAGCAGCAGCGCGGTGAACAGTTCGATCTGGTTGCGGTCGTTGTCCAGCAGGGGCGCCAGCCGGCGACGAATCCCGACGTTGGCCTTCATCCGCGGGTCCTTGGCGTACTCGGAGTACATGTAGTCGCGCTCCTCGTCGGTGACCATCTCCAGCGTCAACTCGTCGTGGTTGCGCAGGAAGATGCCCCACTGGGCCATCTCGGGAATCTCGGGGGTCTGGGCGAGGATCTCCGAGATCGGGAACCGCGATTCCCGCCGGACGGCCATGAAGATGCGCGGCATGAGCGGGAAGTGGAACGCCATGTGGCATTCGTCGCCGCCGGTGCTGGGATCGCCGAAGTACTCCACGACGTCGGCCGGCCACTGGTTGGCCTCGGCGAGCAGCACCCGGCCGGGGAACTCGTCGTCGATGACCTTGCGGACTCGCTTGAGGAACGCGTGCGTCTCGGGCAGGTTCTCGCAGTTGGTGCCCTCGCGCTCGAACAGGTATGGCACCGCGTCCAGCCGGAACCCGTCGATCCCGAGACCCAGCCAGAAGCGCATGACGTCGATCATCGCCTCCTGCACCGCCGGGCAGTCGTAGTTGAGGTCCGGCTGGTGGGAGAAGAACCGGTGCCAGTAGAACTGGCGGCGGACCGGGTCGAACGTCCAGTTCGACTCCTCGGTGTCGACGAAGATGATCCGCGCGTCGGTGTATTTCTCGCTGGTGTCGCTCCACACGTAGTAGTCGCCGTAGGGCCCGTCGGGATCGTGGCGCGACTCCTGGAACCACGGATGCGAATCCGAGGTGTGGTTCATCACCAGGTCGGTGATGACCCGGATGCCGCGCCGGTGGGCCGCGTCGAGCAGCGCGACGAAATCGTCGACGGTGCCGAACTCGGGCAGCACCTTGTAGAAGTCGCGGATGTCGTAGCCGCCGTCACGCAGCGGCGAGTCGTAGAACGGGGGCAGCCAGATGCAGTCGATGCCCAGCCATTGCAGATAGTCGAGCCGTTGGTGCAGCCCACGCAGGTCGCCCGCCCCGTCGGCGCTGGCGTCGTAGAACGCGCGCACCAGCACCTCGTAGAAGACGGAGTGCTTGAACCAGGTCGGGTCGGCCGGCAGTGCCGCCGCGTTGCGGAAATCCTCTGCGTTCGGGTGCTCGACCACGCCGCCCTGGACGTGGCTGCCCTCTGCGGGATGGTGTTCGACAGCGTCTCGTGTGTCGTTCATCAATTCCACGATGCCACGGGTACCCGAGGCGGCGCGCCGGGAATCACGCCCGCGACGCCGCGGCGAACCACGCCGGGCGGCAAGCGGATTGGACGGCGGGCACCACCCCGGACGGGTGTCAGGCCGGCGGGCCGTCCGCCAGGGTCACGACAGCCTCGCGGTCGCCGCCCGACACGGAGCGATAGCTCACCGTGATGTTGTCGCCCGGGTGATGCGGGACGAGAGCGTCCGTCATCGAGGTGGCCCCGCGGATCGGGGCACCGTCGATCGAGGTGATCACGTCGCCCGGCGCGAAGCCCGCCCCCGCGGCGGGGCCGTCGCCGACCACGCGTTCGACCCGTGCGCCGTTGCCGCCGTTGTCGACGACGCCGAGGCCGAGGAAGGCCGTGGGGCCGATGTGCACGGTGTTCGAGCCGGCACCGGAGCGGATCTGGCCGGCCACTCCCATCGCCTGGCCGATCGGGATGGCGAAGCCCTGCCCGCCGGACATCTTGTAGTTGTCGGTGGCGGCGGTGTTCATGCCGATCACCTGGCCGTTGCCATTGACCATCGGCCCGCCGGAGTCGCCCGGCTTGATCGGCGTGTCCGCCTGGATCAGACCGCCCAGCGTCTCCTGGGCGCCGGTCAGGGTGTCGGTGGCGTCGACGGTCTGGTTGAGGCCGATGACGTGGCCGGCCACCGCGCTGGGCGTTCCGCCCTGTCCGCCGGCGTTGCCCATCGCGACCACCGGCTCGCCGATGTTGGCGCCGCCGCCGATCGCGGCGGTCGGCAAGCCGGCCGCCCCGCGCAGCTGCAGCACCGCGACGTCCTGGGTGCGGTCGTAGCCGATCACGTCGACGCCGTAGGTCTGGCCGTTGCCGACGTCGAACGCGCTGATGTCGGTGGCGCCGGCGATCACGTGGTTGTTGGTCAGCACCACACCGTTGGGGTCGATGACGATCCCCGTGCCGGCCCCCACCGCGTTGTTGTAGCCGAACTTGGTGTTGATGTTGACCACCTGCGGCCCGACCTGCGCGACCAGCGCCGCCGGGTCGAGCGCGAGCATGGGGCGGTCGGCGATCCGATCCAGCGCGGGGGTGGACGACCCGGGAGGTGCGGCCGACGCGGGCACCGCGCCCAGGCCCAGGCCCAGGCCGACCACGGCCAGCACGCTGGCTAACCATGACCACCAGACCGAGCGGTGATGCCCTTTGCTCATCCGTACCTCCTGTAGCCGAGAATCAGAAATCGCCCCGGCCTCCGGCTCTGAGGCGGGACGACTTTGTATTTATAACCGTAATGCAGATCGTCATTCAGGCGCTCGTCAGGGTTTCGCGGTCGGCGTAACCGCGGTGGGGACGCCGGCCCGAGCCGGCCGCGGCGAGAACCCGCCGGTTTGCTGCGCGGCCGCCCCGGCCGCGGGGTCGGCGATCGGTCCCGGTGCCTCTAAGCTGAGACGGTGGGCGATTTCGACGCCAGGGCCAGGTTCACCCGCTCCCCGGTGGCCCGGCTTGCCACGATCACACCCGAGGGCCTCCCCCACCTGGTGCCGGTGGTTTTCGCGCTCGACGACGGCGCCGGCGGCTACGTGGTGTACACCGCCGTCGACGGCAAACCCAAAACCACCCGGCGGCTGCGGCGGCTGGCCAACATCGAGAAGCACCCGCGGGTGAGCCTGCTCGTCGACCACTACACCGACGACTGGACGCGGCTGTGGTGGGTCCGGGCCGACGGGGTCGCCGCCGTCCACGACGACGGCCCGGCGATGGACGCCGGACGGCGGCTACTGCGCGCCAAATACCACCAGTACCAAACGGTTTCGTTGGACGGCCCCGTCATCGCGGTCACGGTTCAGCGGTGGTCGGGCTGGCAGGCCTGAGCACGCCCGGCGCGGGCCGGTCAACGATTCGTCCCGGGCTCTTGTGGTCCCTGGTGGTTGGGTGAAGGGTAGCTAGATACCGAGATAGGTGTACGGCAGTAAGCGACCCGGGAAATTCGGAGGGAAGCCATGGCGGACAGGACGAACGGTTCCCAGGGCGCGACGGCCGCCCCCACCGCCACCGGCCCGGGCGACATTCGCAACGTCGTGCTCGTCGGACCGTCCGGGGCCGGCAAGACCACCCTCGTCGAAGCCCTGCTCGTCGCGGCCGGGGTGCTGTCCCGGGCCGGCTCGGTCACAGACGGCACCACGGTGTGCGACTACGACGACGCCGAGATCCGCCAGCAGCGGTCTGTGGGCGTCGCCGTCGCGTCCCTGTCGCACGACGGCATCAAGGTCAACCTCGTCGACACCCCCGGATACGCCGACTTCGTGGGCGAACTGCGGGCCGGACTGCGGGCGGCAGACTGCGCGCTGTTCGTCATCGCCGCCAACGAGGGGGTCGACGCGCCGACGAAGCTGCTGTGGCAGGAGTGCAGCCGGGTCGGCATGCCCCGCGCGGTGGTGATCACCAAGCTCGACCACGCGCGGGCCGATTACTCCGAGGCGCTGGCCGCCGCACAGGACGCGTTCGGCGACAAGGTGTTACCGCTGTACCTGCCCGGCTCCCTGCCGGCCTGCGCCGGCCTGATCGGCCTGCTGTCGCAAACCTGCTACGACTACGCGGACGGGCGGCGCACGGCCCACCCGCCGGACCCGTCGGACACCGACCGCATCGAGAGCGCCCGCGGCGCCCTGATCGAGGGGATCATCGAGGAGTCCGAGGACGAGTCCCTGATGGAGCGCTATCTGGGCGGCGGGACGATCGACGAGGCCGTGCTCATCGCGGACCTCGAGCGGGCCGTGGCCCGGGCGTCGTTCTTCCCGGTGATCCCGGTGTGCAGCGGGACCGGCGTCGGAACCCAGGAACTGCTGGAGATCATCACCCGCGGCTTCCCCTCCCCGATGGAGCACCCGCTGCCGGAGGTGTTCACCCCGCAGGGCGCCCCGCACACCACGCTGGCCTGCGACCCCGACGCGCCGCTGCTCGCGGAGGTGGTGAAGACGACGTCGGACCCCTACGTCGGCAGGGTCAGCCTGGTCCGGGTGTTCTCCGGCACGGTCAGGCCCGACGCGACGGTTCACGTGTCGGGCCATTTTGCGTCGTTCTTCGGCGCCGGCAACGGGAACGGCAGCACCCACCCCGACCACGACGAGGACGAGCGCGTCGGGGCGCTGTCGTTTCCGCTGGGCAAGCAGCAACGCCCGGCGCAGGCGGCGGTCGCGGGCGACATCTGCGCGATCGGCAAGCTGAGCCGCGCCGAGACCGGCGACACGCTGTCGGACAAGTCCGAGCCCCTGGTGCTCAAGCCCTGGACGATGCCCGAACCGCTGCTGCCGGTCGCCATCGCGGCGCACGCCAAGACCGACGAGGACAAGCTGTCGGTCGGGTTGGGGCGGTTGGCCGCCGAGGATCCGACACTGCGCATCGAGCAGAACCCGGAGACGCACCAGATCGTGTTGTGGTGCATGGGCGAGGCCCACGCCGGTGTGGTCCTGGACGCGCTGGCCAACCGCTACGGCGTGACCGTGGACACCGTCGACGTCCGGATCCCGCTGCGGGAGACGTTCGGCGGCAAGGCCAAAGGCCAGGGCCGCCATGTCAAGCAGTCGGGTGGGCACGGCCAGTACGCGGTGTGCGACATCGAGGTGGAGCCGCTGCCGGAGGGCTCCGGGTTCGAGTTCCTCGACAAGGTGGTCGGCGGGGCGGTGCCGCGCCAGTTCATCCCCAGCGTGGAGAAGGGTGTGCGCACCCAGATGGAAAAGGGTGTGCACGCCGGCTATCCGGTGGTCGACATCCGCGTCACCCTGCTCGACGGCAAGGCGCACAGCGTGGACTCCTCGGACTTCGCGTTCCAGACGGCCGGCGCGCTGGCGTTGCGGGAGGCGGCGGCGGCGACCCGGGTGGCGCTGCTCGAACCCATCGACGAGATCTCGGTGCTGGTGCCCGACGACTTCGTCGGCGCGGTGATGGGCGACCTGTCGAGCCGGCGCGGGCGGGTCCTGGGCACCGAGGCCGGTTGCGACCGCACGATCGTGCACGCCGAGGTGCCGCAGGTGGAGCTGGTCCGCTACGCCATCGATCTGCGCTCCCTGGCGCACGGGGCCGCGTCGTTCACCCGGTCGTTCGCCCGTTACGAACCGATGCCGGAATCGGCGGCCGCAAAGGTGGCGGCTACTGTCTGACAAGGCATGTCGACATTCAACGGACTTCCCGCCCATATCCTGCTGAACCATTTCGTCGTCGTTCTCGCACCGCTGACGGCGGTCCTGGCGATCCTGTGCGCGCTGTGGCCGGCGGCGCGCCGGCGGCTGATCTGGCTCGTCGTCCTGCTGGCGGTGGCCACGGTGGCCCTGACCCCGGTGACCGCCGGCGCAGGCGCGTGGCTGGCGGCGCGGGTGCGCGCCGCGCCCGCCGCGGTGCCCGTGCTGGCCGCGCACGAGCAGTTGGGTTCGACGTTCATCTACATCGTCGCGGCGCTGCTGGCCACCGTCGCGCTGCTGGCCGCCGTCCATGTCCGCCAGACGCGCGGAACGGCGGTCAGCCTCGTGGCGCAGTCGGTGGTCGGGGTGCTGGTGGTCGTCGCCGCGGCCGCGACGCTGATCCAGACCTACCGCATCGGCGATTCCGGCGCCCGGGCGGCCTGGGGCACGGTGTCCTCAGCCACCCCCTAGACCGCGAGCGTGCGTGTCGCGACGGCGACACGCCGCCACCGCTGACATTCTGCGCACGCTCGCGCTCGGCGGGCTACCCCTGTTGAGGGCCGAACTGCCGGGCCACGGCGCGGCGGTCCAGCGAGCCCTTCGCGGTGTGGGGCAACTCCCCGGCTTCCTGGAAGGTGGTGGGCACCTCGTAGGGTGCCAGCTTCTCCCGGCAGAACGCCACCAGTTCGTCGGGGGCCGGCGCGGCGAGTTGCCGGGGAACGAACACCGCGGCCACGGTCTCCCCGTACACCTTGTCGGGCATGCCGAACACCGCGACCTCCAGCACACCGGGGTGGCTGGCCAGGACGGCCTCGACCCGCTCCGGTGAGATCTTCTCCCCGCCGCGATTGATCAGCTCCTTGATCCTGCCGCGGATGCTCAGGTCGCCGGCCGCCGACAGCGACCCCAGGTCGCCGGTGCGCAGCCAACCGTCGGTGAAGTTTGCCGCGGTGATCGCCGGATCGCCGAGGTAGCCCCGCACGACGGTGGGGCCGCGCAGCCAGACCTCGCCGACGGCCCCGGCCTCCAGCGACTGACCGTCGGGCCCGGCGATCCTGATCTCGGGTCCGGTCGAACGGCCGACGAGACCCGGTGTCTCGGACGGGTTTTCGCGTTCGTCGATTCCCGTGCTGGACACCTGGTGGGTCGCCTCGGTCATGCCGAACGCGCACACCACCGGCGCGGAGAAGGTGTCGCGCAGCGCCTGCGCCGTCTCCGGCGTGAGCGGGGCGCTGCAGCTGCGGATGAACCGCAGCGCGGCCTTTTCGGTCTGCTGCCGATCGGTCTTGGCGCGCTCCAGCAGGATCTGGTGAATCGTCGGGACCGCGGTGTACCAGGTGGCCCGAACGGCGTCGATGTCGTCCCAGAACGTGTGCGCCGAGAACCGCCCGCGTGCCGGCAGCAACACCGCACCCCCGGACGCCAGGGTCGACAACAGCGCAGCGAGCAGCCCATGCCCGTGGTAGAGCGGCATCACCGCGACGGTCGCATCGTCGGGCCCGAAACCGTAGCCGGCGACGATCGCGCGCACCGAGGCCGCGAGATTGGCGTTGGTCCACGGGACCATCTTCGGGAGGCCGGTCGTTCCCCCGGTGAACATGATCATGGCGTCGTCGCCCCGCAGCCCTTCGGGCGCCCGCGTAGGCGCGCCGCAAGCCTGCGCGGCGTCCAGGTCGACCTCCGGGCCGCGGTCGGGCCCCACGGTCACCGCGATCGGCCACCACCCCGGCGCCGACTCCCGCTCGTCGGGCACGTCCCCGTCGACGAGGACCACCCGCGCGCCCACCGCCTCGCTGCGCCGCCGCTGCTCGCCGACGGGCAGGGCCGGGTCCAGCGGGACGGCGATCAGCTCCGCGCGCGACGCCGCCAGCAGGCCGACGACGAATTCGGCGTTGCTCCCCGCGCGCAGCGCGACCCGGTCACCGGGCGTCAGCCCGGCCGCCCCGAGCCGGCCGGCCAGGTCGTCGACCAGTCCGACCAGGTCGCGGTAGCTGACCCGGATGCGGTCCTCGGTGACGACGAGCGCCGGCGCCTCCGGGTGCGCGGCCGCCGCCGCCGCGACCAGGTCGGCGATGCGCGGGCTCGCGGATGCCTCGGTCGACTCAGTCCCCATCGCCATGTCCCTTCCTCGAGGGCCCTCGCCGGGCCGCGAAATTCCTGCTCGCACCCTGCCGCGCCGCCGCGGCGGCCGTCTAATACCGATGCCCTCACAATTGATAACCGATGGCTATCGAGCGGGGGTGACCAGCCCTCGAACGCCGTCGATAAATTGCGTGAATCGCTGGATAGCGGCTTAGTGTTGGACGACTCCGGCCCCGCGGAACACAGTGATCACGGACCCCAACGACCACCAGGACACGAGGAGTTGCCACCATGACCACCGATTCGGCATCTCCGGAGTCGACGCGTTCGACCGACGGCTTCCACCTCGTCGTCGATGCGCTCAGGGCCAACGGCGTCGACACCGTCTACGGGATCGTCGGCATCCCGATCACCGACCTGGCCCGCGTCGCGCAGGCGTCCGGGATCCGCTACATCGGCTTCCGCCAGGAGACGTCGGCCGGCAACGCCGCCGCGGCGGCCGGGTTCCTCACCCGGCGTCCGGGTGTCTGCCTGACGACGTCGGGGCCCGGTTTCCTCAACGGCCTGCCCGCGCTCGCCAACGCCACGACGAACTGCTTCCCGATGATCCAGATCTCGGGTTCCAGCAATCGCGCGCTGGTCGATCTGCAGCGCGGCGACTACCAGGATCTCGACCAGCTCAGCGCCGCAAAGCCTTTCGCGAAGGCGGCTTACCGGATCGCCCGCGTCGAGGAGATCGGCCGCGGGATCGCGCGCGCCGTACGCACCGCGGTTTCCGGCCGGCCGGGCGGGGTGTACCTCGACATCCCCGGTGAGGTGCTTGGCCAGACGATGGACGCGGCCGCCGCGGCGCACACCGTGTGGCGGGTGGTGGACCCGGCGCCGCGCCAGCTCCCGGCACCGGACGCGGTCGAGCGCGCGCTGGACCTGCTCGCCCGGGCCCGGCGCCCGCTGATCGTGCTCGGCAAGGGTGCTGCGTACGCCCAGGCCGACGAAGCGATCCGGAACTTCGTGGAGGACACGGGCATTCCGTTCCTGCCGATGTCGATGGCCAAGGGACTGCTGCCGGACTCGCACCCGCAGTCCGCCGCGGCGGCCCGCTCGCTGGCCATCTCGCGCGCGGACACGGTGCTGCTCGTCGGCGCCCGGCTGAACTGGCTGCTGGGCCACGGCGCGGCGCCGCAGTGGTCGGCCGATGCCGCGTTCATCCAGGTCGACATCGCAGCTTCGGAGTTCGACAGCAACCAGCCGATCGCGGCGCCACTGGCCGGCGACATCGGTTCGGTGGTGTCGGCGCTGCGCGACGGTGCGCTCGCACGCCCGATCACCGCGCCGGCGCAATGGGTCGAGGAGCTGGCCGAGCGTAAATCGCGCAACGAAGCCAAGATGCGGGAGCTCCTGTCCGAAAACCCGCACCCCATGCGATTTTACAACGCGCTGGGTGCGATTCGCTCCGTGCTGCAGGACAACCCGGACGTGTACGTGGTGAACGAGGGTGCCAACGCGCTGGACCTGGCCCGCAACGTCATCGACATGCAGACACCGCGCCGCCGGCTCGACACCGGAACCTGGGGGGTGATGGGCATCGGCATGGGCTACGCGATCGCCGCCGCGGTCGAGACGGGCAAGCCCGTGGTCGCGATCGAGGGCGACAGCGCATTCGGCTTCTCCGGCATGGAGGTCGAGACCATCTGCCGCTATCAGCTTCCGGTGACCGTGGTGATCCTCAACAACGGCGGCGTCTACCGCGGTGACGAGGCGCCGGCCGGCAGCGATCCGGCGCCCACGGTGCTCAACGCGCGGGCGCGCCATGAGCTGATCGCAGAGGCGTTCGGCGGCAAGGGGTATCACGTCACCACGCCCGACGAACTGCGCTCGGCGCTGACCGCGGCGATCGCCGCCGGTAGCCCGTCGATCATCGACTGCGAACTCGACCCGTCGGCCGGCGTCGAAAGTGGCCACCTGGCAAGGCTGAACCCGACCAGCGCTGCCGCGCCGGCCGCCAAGCTCAGCGCCGGTGCGTGAGGCCCAGCAGCTGGGCGTCGAAGAACTCGTCGAGTGCGAGCTCCTGGGCCGAGGCGGCCAACGCGCGCGCGATCGGCGAGCCGGGCCCGGCGGAGTTCGTGGCGAGCACGATCTCGGCCTTCACCACCGGGTCCACCATGGCGACCGCGCGGATCTCGGCGTTCAGCGGCGAGGTCCACAGCCAGGTGTGCGGCACGATGCACGCCCAGTTGCCCGTGGTCACCTGCGCGAACAGCGAAGCCACCGAATCGGTTTCGACCTGCGGGGTGACGGCCATCGCGTGGCCGGCGAAGGCGTCGTCGATGATCTGCCGGTCCCGCATGTCCGGGGTGAGCAGCGCCAGCGGCAACTGCGCGGCCTCCGGCCACGTCAGCGTCGTCGCACCGGAGGGCAACATGTCCGCGGGTGCTAACAGCACGTAGCGCTCCTCGTAGAGCGGGACCAGGTCGACGTCGCGCGCTTCGTCGGGCGCGGCGTGCACGATGGCGGCGTGCAGCTCGAACTCGCGCACGCGCCGGTACAGTTCGGTGGCCGCCAGCCGGGACAGCACCTGGACCTTGGCCAGCGGGTGCGCCGAGCAGAAAGCCGAGAGCAACAACGACGCGGTCGTCGAGGCGGTCGGAACGGTGCCCAGCCGAAGCGTCCCGGTGATGCCCGACCGCACGGCGTGCACCTCGGCCTTGAAGGCGTCGTGTTCGGCGAGAATCCTTTTGGCCCACACGACCAACCGCTCGCCCTCGGGGGTCAGGCCCTCGAAGCTGTGTCCACGGTTGATCAGCGTGACGTTGAGTTCACGCTCCAGTTTGGCGATCGCCGAGGACAACGCGGGCTGCGAGACGTAGCACCTCTCGGCCGCCCTGGCGAAGTGGCGTTCCTGCGCCACCGCGACGAAGTACTCCAACTGACGGAAGAGCACCCGCACCTCCTGGCCTCCGGGCAACGCTTCGCCGAGGCTAACGCGTCGCCCGCGCGTCGGCTAATCCCGCGGCGCCCCGGCAAACCCGTGCACCGCTCGGTGACGAAATCGCGCCCGAGGGGGGACCGGATCGTGATCCGCACACCGCAGTAATGCGTCATCGTTTGCTGAAACCGGCATCGGGTAGTCAACAACTAGAATGTCGTTGTGTTGGTCGCACCATCTCGGAGGGCGGACGCTATGCGTCGAGGGGTTCGTTATCTATTTGTTATGGTGGCGATCACAACGACGATCACAACGACCGGTCTGGTGGGCTCCGCGCCGCGCAGCGTGGCCGCGGTTCCGGCGCCCGAACCGGCTCCCGGGGTCGCCTCGATTTTGCCCGCCGACGGGGCGGTGGTGGGGGTGGCGCATCCCGTGGTGGTGACGTTCGCCGCGCCGGTTTCCGACCGTGCCGCCGCCCAGCGGTCCATCCACGTGTCGTCGGCGAGTACCGTGCCCGGCCACTTCGAGTGGCCCCGCGACAACGTCGTGCAGTGGGCGCCGGACCGGTACTGGCCCGCCCACAGCCACGTCTCGGTGGGGGTGCAGGCGCTGACGACGGGCTTCGACGTCGGTGACGCGGTGGTCGGCGTCGCGAGCATCTCCGCGCACACCTTCACCGTCAGCAGGAACGGCGAGGTGCTGCGCACCATGCCGGCGTCCATGGGCAAGCCCACCCGGCCCACGCCGATCGGGCATTTCACCGCCCTGGAAAAGCAGCGCAGCGTGGTGATGGACTCGCGCACCATCGGCATCCCGCTCAGCTCCCCCGAGGGCTACAAGATCACTGCCTACTACGCGGTCCGGGTCACCTGGAGCGGCGTCTACGTGCACTCGGCGCCGTGGTCGGTCGACTCGCAGGGCTACGCCAACGTCAGCCATGGCTGCATCAACCTCAGCCCCGACAACGCCGCCTGGTATTTCAACACCGTCAACGTCGGCGATCCGATCACCGTCGTGGCCTGACGCCGGCGTGGTCCCGGGTCGGGGCGGGGCCGGCCGAGGTAGGCGGTGGGTCCCGGCAAACTCAGCCCGCCAATGCCGTTGGGGCCGAAGTCCGTCCGCGCCCGTCGCCGAGCCGCCCGGTCAACCGGGCAGCTGGTCCTTGATCCCGGCGTCCTGCTTGCGGCCGATGTCGATCACGGCGTCCCGATCCATCGGCGCATCCGGAGGGCTGTCGAATTCCATGTTGACCAGCGCGTTGCCCTCGGTGAACAGCAGCACGGTGACCGCTTTGGCGTTGTCGGGCGCGGTGCCCGAGGCGCCGGAGATCATGGCCCCGTGGGAGCCGACGTCGACCGGCTGCCACGTGCCGCTGACCTTGCCCGCGTAGTTTTTCTTGGTGTTCTCGACACCGGCCGCCGCCGCCGCGGGGTCCGCGAGGATCAAGATGAAGTCCCCGACCCGCCTGCTGTTGTCGGCGTTGACGAACAACTGCGCAACGCCGAGGCCGTTGTCCGGGTTCAGCACGGGAGGTTGGGGAGCGCTGAAATCGGGCCCGATGTCGGCCGGCTTGATGAGCAGCACGCTGTAATCCGTTTGCTGTCCCGGCGGCGGGCTCGTCACCGTGCCCGGCGCGGCCGACGAGGTCGGCGCGGCCGATGACGTCGTCGTGCTCGACGAGGTCGGCGCCGAAGGGGTCTGGTGGTTTCCGCACCCGGCGGCCGCCGCGCCCACCACGAGCGCGAGCGCGCAGCCGGTGGCGGCTTTGCGGGCGGTCTGCATGGCGTTCCTTCCCCGTCGAGAAACCCCTGTCGATGCGGCGCCTGACGCTGCAGCGAAACGCCGGCGCGAACAGGCCAGCTTATGAACATACGCGGCATGCCCGGCGGTGGGTACCGGATCACGACCTATGCTGGCGCCAAAGGCCGGTTTCGCCGGGAAGGGGGCGCGATGGCGCGCGCGGTGCGGTTCGACCGTTACGGGGGCCGCGACGTCCTGTACGTGGCGGACATCGACATGCCGTCGCCGGGGCCGGGCGAGGTGGTGGTCGAAGTCCGCGCCGCCGGGATCAATCCCGGCGAGGCCGGAATCCGCACCGGGGCGATGCACGAGATGTTCCCCGCGACGTTCCCGTCGGGCCAGGGCAGCGACCTCGCCGGCGTGGTGACCGCGCTGGGACCCGGAGTGACCGAATTCGCCGTCGGCGACGAGGTGCTGGGCTTCAGCCTGCGCCGGTCCAGTCACGCCACCCACACCGCGGTGCCGGTGCATCAACTGATCCACAAGCCGGCCGAACTAGCTTGGGAGGTGGCGGGTTCGCTGTATGTCGCCGGTGTCACCGCGTACGCGGCCGTCCGCGCGGTCGCGCCGCGGCCGGGGGAGACGGTCGCCGTGTCGGCGGCCGCCGGCGGGGTCGGCAGCCTGGTCGTGCAACTGCTGGGCCTGCGGAAGGCCGTCGTGCTCGGCATCGCGGGGCCCGGGAACGCGGGATGGCTGCGCGACCACGGCGTCATCCCGGTCGCCTACGGCGACGGCCTGGCGGAGCGGCTGCGGGCGGCGGCACCGGACGGAATCGACGCGTTCATCGACCTGTTCGGCCCGGACTACCTCGACCTGGCGGTGGACCTCGGTGTGGCACCGGAGCGCATCGAGACCATCATCTCGTTCCAGAAGGCCGCCGAGATCGGCGCCCGGACCGAGGGCAGCATGGACGCCTCCACACCGGAGGTGCTCGCCGAGATGGCCGGCCTGATCACCGCCGGCGCCATCGACTTCGAGATCGCCGCCACCTATCCGCTGGACCGGGTCGCGGACGCCTACGCAGAACTCGAGAGGCGGCACACCCGCGGCAAAATCGTTCTGCTGCCCGGTGGCTCACAGTGACGCGGCGGGCGCGACGATGCCGGCCTGCACGACCTTGACGATCACCAGCACGACGGCCACCACCAGGTAGGCACGCAGGGTGAACAGCCCCATCCGCCGGACCGGCGACATGGTGGGCCGGTCCAGCGCGGCCAATTCGGGTGTCTGCCAGTTCATCCGGTCCTGCCGGAGCACCGCGCGGCGTTCGGCACGCGAGAGCAGCGGGGTGCCGTCGAGCTGGTCGACCTGCTCGGGGTCCAGGCCACCGCCGAGGGCCCGCACGACGGCTTCGGCCTGGCGCCGGGCGGTGTACCGCCGGCCGGCGACGATCCCGGCGGCTCCGACGGCGACGCCCAGCACCGCGCCGCCCGCGAGGCCGGCCTCGATCGTGGTGGTGGACAAGCCCGGGAAGAAGGTCGTCGCCGTCAGGGCCAGCGACAGCAGCACGAGCGACCACACGATGGCCCACGCGATGATGTTCTGCCGCACCGTGTTCACCCACGGACCCAGCACCGCGCGGTCGTTGCACAGCAGGACCAAGAACACCGTGGCCGAGGGCAGCAGGACGCCGGCGAGCGCCTGCACGCCCTGGGTCACCAGGCCGAGCACGTGATCGGGGCTGAACGCCACCGCCGCCGACACGGCGAGCAGCAGCGCGTAGCCGCCATAGAACAGGGGCGCCTCACTGACCCTCCAGTGCAGCGAGTGCCGCCGTCCCATCGCGTCGCCCACGGCGTAGGTGGTGGCCAACCCGATGGCGTTCGCGCCGATCAGCGACGCGTCGAGCAGGATGATCGCGAACAGCACCCCCACCGTGCCGCCGAGGTGGCGGGACAGGCCCGCGGCGACGGCTCCCGCGTCGGTGAACTCGCCCGTGCCGGCCAACCCGAACGCGGTCACCGCCATCAACGCGGTGGCGCCGACCATGACCACGACGATCCCGATGACCAGATCGGCGCGCGCGTAAGGAATCCAGCGTGCCGTGATGCGCTTGTCCACCACATTGGACTGCTGGAAGAAGAGCTGCCACGGCGCCACCGTCGTGCCCACGATCGCGATGGTCAGCAACAGCACGGTGGAGTTCAGGCCACCCGGGAACCGCGGCACCAGCCCCCCGGCGGTCCCCGCCAGGGTGGGATGCACCAGCAGCACCATCGGAACGATCAGCACGTTCACCGCGATCAGCCCGAACATCAGCGCCTCCCACCGCCGGAACGAGCCACCGGCCACCACGGCGAACAACAGCACGGCGGCGGCGGGGATCGCGACGATTTTGGGGCAGCCCAGGTAGCCCAGGGCCAGGGCCACCCCGATGAACTCGGTGACGATCGTCAAAGCGTTGAGAATCAACAGGTCCCCAACGCTGAACGCACCCCAGAACTTGCCGAACCGCTCGAATATCAGCCGCGCGTGCCCCACCCGGGTGACCGCGCCGAGCCGCAGCACCATCTCCTGGTTGACGTAGAGCACCGGGATCAGGAACACCAGCGTCCACAACAGGGCCATACCGTAGTTCTGACCGGCCTGTGCGTAGGTCGCGACGCCGCCGGCGTCGTTGTCGCCCACCATGACGATCAGCCCCGGTCCGGTGATGACCATCAGGGTGCGCAGGCGCCGCCAGCGGCTGCCGGTGCCGTCGTGGCGGATCCGGCCGAACGCGCCGACGATGTCGCCGGCGTGCGCGGAGTCCAGCACGGCCTGCCCGGCCGCGTCGGGCAGGCCGTGCTGCTGCGTGGAAAGTGAAGTCATCGAATTCTCACTGTCTGTGCGAGAGTCGAGCCCAAAGGCGTAGGGCGACTCAGACCGTCGATATGACAGGACGGGGCGCGGACCGATCAGCGCCGGTGGTGCACACCGCCCGGCGACCGCGTGCCGGGAGCGGCCAGCACGCCGATCGGCATCCGCGACACGTAGCGGTCCGCCCACTCCTGGGGGGTCGGGCGGTGCCGTGCGCACCAATTAGTCAGTACCGCAACAAAAGCCATGGTGTTCTCCTGGTGGAGGCCCGATCGGCTCACGACGTGCAGCGCGTCAGACGCGCCCGGCGATCAGCCGGCGCAGTGATGGCCGGAACCGGATTGGGACGAGACGGAAT
>NZ_JBYCLG010000064.1:0-8536 GCF_057473785.1 Mycobacterium sp. TH-M103 | reverse complement strand
GACCAGGATCTTCCATCCCGGCCGCGCAGACCAACGTCGTCACCTTGCTTGTCATTTCGGGGAATCTCTCCATCCCCGCCCTCGGGTCACTAATTATCGGGGGGCGGGCGCCTCAACCCAGGTTGACAGAGAGGGGCCGGAGCAGGCTCCTATGAACCACCCCAGACCGTCGCCGCAGTCGAGCCGAGCATGGTGATGATCAACCAACGTCCGCCGGGATCCGCCCCGTGTGTTCAAGCCATCGCCGAAGCCATTCCGCTGCAAGACAACTGTGTTGACGGCTCAATGGCAATACTGACAGTGCATCACTGGGGCGACGTCGCTGCCGGCATCGAGGAACTGCGTCGAGTCACCCGCAACCGGATCGTGGTGCTGACGTGGGATCAAACGGTGACTCGCGACTTCTGGTTGCTGCGCGAGTACCTGCCCGAGGCCACCCGTATCAGCGACGAACTGTACGTGCCGATCGAACGTCTCACAGAGCTGTTGGGGGGAGCAGAGGTACAGACGGTTCCGGTGCCACACGATTGCACCGACGGGTTCGGGGCCGCCTTCTGGCGACGCCCGGCGGCCTACCTCGACCCCACCGTGCGCGCCGGGATGTCCATGCTCGCCTACGCCGGCGAATCCACGCTGGCCGAAGGACTAAACCCGGCTGGCGGACGACCTGCACTCCGGGAAATGGCATGAAAGACACCCGGAGCTGGTCAGGCGAGAACGGCTTGACGCCGGCTACCGCCTCCTCATCAGCCACAACGATTAAGCGCCGTCCCAGTCGTGAAACCCGCCCACCTAGAGGATACCGGAGGGTGCGTTCATCCGGCTTGATTAAATCAATCGCCAATGACCACGAATCGACGGTGAAACAACAGGTCCCGACCCGAGCCGAAATTAGCAGATCTTCTGCTGCACAAGCGGATCCGCGCGGTAATCCCTGGGTCGCGCGTCCGCGTCGTGCCGGGGCCGCCACTTCTGGGAATGGCCTGCGCGCCGGCGGCCACCAGCACCAAGCAAAGCGACCAACCTGCGAGGGACCCTACGTCGCCGTGAACTGGCTCAGGTCGTAGATGCCGAGGCTTTTTTCGATGTCGGCTACTTTGTCGACCATCCCTTCGAAGCCGGCCGGACCGAACCGCCGGTGTTCCTCGTCTTCGAAAATCTCAGCCAGGTCGCGAAACTCCTTGGCGGGCACCACTTCACGCAGCGCGGGGAAAACGACCGTGTCTTCGCGTGCCTCATGGGGCTCATACATCCGGACGAAGGCCGACATGTCTTGGACGAGGGCTGATTGCGCAGACTGGTCGAGGGTCCCCGCCCCACCGGTGGCGGCGAGCACTCGGTCGGTGAGCACGCGGCCGCGCTGGTGCTGGGTCCGAAGGACCGTGGTGAGGTCGGTGAGTTTGTCCGCCTGTTCCAGCTTGGGAAAGACATAGTGTTCTTCGAGGTGTTCGTGGTAGTCCTCGATGAAGCCGCGAATGATCCCCGCGCTCGCGTTGAGCGCCTGGGCCGGAAACTGATCACCCGCCAGCACGCGCCGGATCACCTCTCGATAAACGAGCAGAATGCGCTTGAGCACTCCGTGCTCGCGCATCAGGTCTTCGGGAGGAGTGACGGGAACTTCTTCTCCTGAGGGTGCGCCGGACTGGCCGGCCTCGCGCTGCGGGCTACCGCATGCCGATAGCGCGACCCCAGCTACTGCCGGCAGCGCGATCCCGAAAAGCTGACGCCGGCCCACGGCGGGTGAGTGCTCGACCACGGTCACGCCTTTCTTCTCCGCGCCTGTCGTCGGATCGGTAGACGCGCCAGATGATATCGTAACCCGATATCGTCGACCGATACCGATTGGTGGTACGGATGCGCGTGGTATGCGGCGGGCAGCAACTTGGTCCGATTCGGGCGGACGCGTGAGCCAGTTCCTACGCGGCGCGGTGCGGCTGCACATCCTGCACCACGCGGACATCGAGCCGGTCCACGGCGCCTGGATGGCCGAGGAGTTGGCCGGCCACGGCTACAAGATTTCCCCGGGCACGCTGTATCCGATGCTGCACCGCATGCAAACGGACGGCCTGTTGACCTCCCGGCAAGAGGTGGTCGACGGACGCGCCCGCCGGGTCTATGAGATCACCGACACCGGGCGGGCCGCGCTGGCCCAGGAGCGCGCCGCGCTCGCCGAATTGGCCTCCGAGATCCTCGGCCGTCAGGAGGAGTCATAGCCAGCGGCCCCCCGGCATTGGCGCGGCGACTCGGCACCGGCGATGCGGTGATGATCGGGCTGGGGTCGATGATCGGCGCCGGGATTTTCGTCGCGCTCGGCCCGGCCGCCCATGCCGCGGGATCCGGGCTGTTGATCGGGCTGGCGGTGGCGGCGGTGGTGGCCTACTGCAACGCGATGTCCTCGGCCCGCCTCGCCGCCGTGTATCCGACGTCCGGCGGCACCTACGTCTACGGGCGAATGCGCCTGGGCGATTTCTGGGGATACCTGGCCGGATGGGGATTCGTGGTGGGCAAGACCGCCTCGTGCGCGGCGATGGCGATGACGGTGGGGTCCTATGTGTGGCCCTCGCAGGCCCATGCGATCGCCGCGACGGCGGTGGTCGCGTTGAGCGCGGTGAACTACGCCGGGGTGCAGAAGTCGGCACGGCTGACGCGCCTGATCGTCGCCGTCGTGCTGCTGGTGCTGGCGGCGGTGGTCGTGGCGGTGCTGGCCTCTGACGGTGTGGCGGTCGCGCGACTGGATGTGGCGGGTGTCGCGGTCGGCGGGGTGCTGCAGGCCGCGGGGCTGCTGTTCTTCGCTTTCGCCGGGTATGCGCGCATCGCCACCCTCGGCGAGGAAGTCCGCGACCCAGCCCGCACGATCCCCCGCGCAATTCCGCTCGCCCTGGGCATCACCCTGGCCGTCTACGCCATCGTCGCGGTAACCGTACTTGCCGTGCTGGGGCCCCAGCGACTGACGGACGCGGTGGCCCCCTTGTCCGATGCGGTGCGGGCCGCAGGGGCGGATTGGCTGGTGCCCGTGGTGCGGGCTGGCGCGGTGGTCGCGGCACTGGGTTCGCTGTTGGCGCTGCTCCTGGGTGTCTCGCGCACCACGCTGGCCATGGCGCGTGACCACCACTTGCCGCACGTGTTGGCCGCGGTGCACCCCAGATTTCAGGTGCCGCACCGTGCCGAACTGCTGATCGGCCTGGTGGTGACCATCGTGGCCGCCACTGCCGACGTGCGCGGCGCGATCGGCTTTTCCTCCTTCGGCGTGCTGATCTACTACGCGATCGCCAACGCGTCCGCATTCACGCTGCGCACCGACGAGGGCCGCCCCGCTCGCCCGATCCCGGTCGTCGGGTTTCTTGGCTGCGTGGTTCTGGCTTTCGCGCTGCCGCTGATCTCGGTGATCTCCGGGGCCGCGGTAGTCGGCGTCGGCGTCGCGGTCTACGGACTGCGCCGCGTCGACCGCGCACCCCGACGACGACGGTCCTGAACCGGGCGGCTGGTCGGCCCATAGACACCACATCTGCGTAGAAGGCAATGCTGATGACCCAAAACAGTTCCCGGTTAATTCGGTTGACCGCCACCCGGGGCCCGGCCGCAGTTCTGCTGATCCGGTTGTATGTGGGCGTTGTGTTCGCGGCGAAGGATCCCACGTCGACGTGGGTCGGTTCTGCGGCTCCGCGTGAAAGCCAATCGACGCGGCGCAGACGCGATTCTTCTATTCGCATTCTTTCCCAATTTGGACGCTCGTCGGCGGCCTGCGCGCTACCATGCCTCTCCCGTCGTGGTTTGCCACCGGCGTCGACTTTCACCGGCTTTCCCCCAGGCTGCCGAATCAGTCTGGATACAGGAGGCCGCTCCTAATGATCGGGCCGAGAAATCGCGCCATAGCGGAACTCAAATCACGCTCTGATAGGCCAGCGAAACCTCCGTGGCCTTTCGTCAAGAAACCTGGGCGCCAGCCAAACGCCTCAGCACTGCCGCATTTGTTGTTCCCAGAGCACCCCCGCCCGCTGCGCTCCGAGCGTGCTGCTTGACAAGGGTATTTGGACGCTGAGGTTGGCGCACCCGTTGCAGCGCTTTTACCACCGCCAGCAGGACGCCGCTCGATCCGCGGCTCTATGCGGTGTCTGACGAGGATTCAAAAGCGCCTGCGTTCCGCTTCCGCTAGCGTTCTCCTATCGCTTTGGATCGGTTGTAGCGATTCAACGGTTTAAGGGAGTCGAAATGAAGTTCGAGATCACTCGCCTTGGGGCTGCGATACTGGGTTGTGCTGCGGCGTTTGTGCTTTCTACTGCGGTTGCCACCGCCGATCCGCCTGATCCCCACAAGCCGGACATTACGAAAGGCTACTGCCCGGGCGGCCGCTGGGGCTGGGGCCAATTGGCCGTCTGCGACGGCGAGAAATACCCCGACGGATCGTTTTGGCACCAGTGGATGAAAACCTGGATGACCGGCCCTCAGTTTTACTACGACTGCGTCGGTGGCGACGAACCTGTTCCGGGCCCGCCACCACCCGGTGGCTGCGACGGGGAGATTCCGCCCGAGCAACCCGCCCCGCCCGCAACCTGACCGTGGCTGGCGGTCGGGCGAGCCGGGCTTTCGCAAGGACCGCGGGGCCGCCGGCGCGGGCTACTGGCCCGCGTTGCGGGCCAGGTCGATGGCGTACTGGTTCACGAACGTGCCCGCCGGCGGGTCGCCTTTGTCGCAGGTCCCGTCGGATTCGCCGGGACGTTTGATCCACAGGTAGGCATCCGCGTGCGCACCGCCGGTGGCCGCGGTAGGCGGAGTGCCCAGCGCCCGGCCGCTGGGGTTGCACCAGTTCAACTTGGAGTCGGGCGCCGGTCCCGCACCGTTGCGCGACGTGTCGATCACGTAGTGCGAACCGTTCGTGAGCCCCGAAATCGCCTCGCCGTAGCCGATCTCGTCCTCGGTGGTGAAAAAGTTCGCAGTATTGAGGCTGAAGCCCCGCGCGTGCCCGACGCCGGCCTGGTTGAGCCTGGCGGCCATGTCCTCGGCGCTGTGCCAGCGCAGGTGGCCGCCATCGACGTACACGGCCGTGCCCGGATTGCGGCCCAGCGTGTCGACGGCGTAGCGGATCAAGTCGTAGCGCTCCTGGCGCTGGTCGACCGGCAGGCAGTCGGCCATGGCCAGGGCATCCGGCTCGACGATGACCGCCGTGCGAGACGCCCCCACGTCGGAGGCGATGCCGTCGATCCAGGCGCGGTAGGCGTCGCCCGTCGCGAAGCCCCCCGCGGCGAAGCTGCCGCAGTCGCGGTGCGGGATTCCGTAGAGCGTCAGCACCGGGAGCGCCCCGGCAGCCCGCGCGTCACCGGTGTATTTGGCGACCGTGGCCGCCGAGCCACCCGGGACGATCCAGTAAGCCTGCGGCGTGTTGGCGATTGCGGTCAGCTCGGGACTCGGCGGATCGGCGTGCTGCGCGGCGCGCATGGCCGCCGAGCCGGGATTGACGTAGAGGGGCGTGCCGGCGAACGGGTTGGCGTCGTCGGCCAGGCGCACCGCCGGCGCCGGACCGACCGGCACCTGGTGATCGAGAACACCCAGGACGGCAACGGCCGCAACCGTGAGGAAGGGCGCCATCCACCGCGCGACGACACCAGCAGCTGAGAACATCACCTTAGGGAAATTAGTGCTCCAAAGCAGTCAGCGCCAATCCCTGTGGGAGTGGCGGTGGCCCGTACGGCTCTATCGAGATCGGAGTCGAGGTAGCTGCGGCCTCGCTCGAACAAATGCCCACTCCCGCCGCGGACGGATTCCGGACTGTCGACCGCACCGGTCTAACAAGAAGTCGGGCTGTTGGCCGCCAGCCGGGCAGCACCACGACCGCAGCTCCACCCTTCCGGCAGCTCAGTCATCACCTGAGGGCGAATACCGTTCGTAAGCTGCTGTGCGGCAGGGTGTTTGGAATATCCGAGAGCGCATTCGAATGCGCGAGTACACATTTCGGTGAGCTCGATTTGGGTGATCTTCTGCGTTTGAACCCATTTCACGCACGCTGCGCGTACGAAACCCAACCATCCCTCCACGGCAATCTCGGTGACATCGCGTGGCCGGCCCTCGCCGACAAGTTTGTCGATCAGGCGTTGGCCGACGACATTCAGCTCATTGTTGATGATCGCCTGGATCGCTGGGTCATCCGATAGCGCGCCACGGTTGATCGTGATCGCCTCAAAAGGATGATCGGCAAAATATTGGATGTGGGCCTCGAGCCCGGCGGCGAGCTGTTCTGCGAGCTGCAGGTCCGGATCGGGGTTGGCCCGCGCCAGCAGTCGGTTTCTCGCACGGGTGAATATCGCCACGTACAAGTCTCGCTTGCTCGGAAAGTAGTGATAGAGCAGCGCTCTCGACACACCGGCGCGAGCGGCGATGTCCTCCACAAAGACCTCTTCATACGGTTTCTCCGCGAACATCGCGGCCCCGATGTCGAGCAACTGTTGGCGTCGCTGCTGCGGCTCGAGTCGGCTTCGTCTCATGCGCTGACCATAGTGGACACACGTTGCTTACGCCAACTAAACACGTTATTAGACAACACATTCAACAGTCAGATGCTCATGCCGTCCACCTATTTGCTCGGTGTGGACAACCTGTCCCCTCGGATTAGGCTTCGTTGCAGTGGGATTGGCCACGTTTGCCGGTCCCAGCGATTTCTCTAGTCGTTGCGGAGTGGCCGATACGGTAGCAACAGGATGAACTCGCCGCGCCTTCATGTCGGCGAGTAACTCATCGAGACTTGCGACCTCCCAAGGGTCGTGAATCGAAGTTTCCGGCGCACTCAGCGGTTGCGAGCGGTCGGGTTACCCCGTCGCCATCCCGCTACACCGCCGTGCCGCGGACCGCTCACGCCGAGTCGATCTCGACAACCTTCTTGGCGATCTCCGCCAGCACGACATTCGTCCTCTGCGAAAGTTTCACCAGCATGTCGAAAGCCTCCACCGCATCGACGGAAAACCGTTCCATCAGCATGCCTTTGGCCTGACCGATGACGTCGCGGGATTCGAGGGCGCGCCGCAGCTGATCACGTTCGCGTGCCAGCGCATGCACCCGCGCCCGGTCCGCGCCCACGACGGCCGCCAGGGCGCTCAGAATGTGCAGCTGCTCGGCGGGATTGAAGGGTATGGCGTGCTCGTTGTGCAGAGCCAACGCGGACAGGGCGGCGTCGAGTGCCGTGATCTCGACCACGCGGTGCAACACTCCGATCTGCTCCCCGCCGTCGTCGACCGCGGTGCTGGTGGACGACCACAGTTTGGGGAGGTAAACGCCCGGGTTCTGCGGATCGGTGATGTCGTATCGGCAGATGGGTATCGGGTCGGTCGAGCGCCGGCGCAGCGCGCTCTCCATGGATGCGGCCAGCAGCGACGAGCCGGTGGCCTGCGGATCGTCGGGGTTGTCGGGAAACACATCGAAAACGTTCTGGCCGAGCGTTTCGTCCCGCCGCCGCATGGTGACCGTTTCGAAGGTCGCGTCAAAACCACGGATGTTGAGGTCACAGTCCAAAAATGCGATCCCGACCGGACCCGACTGCCCGCCGGGCACCGCTGCCGCGATCGCGTCGAACCGGTGTTCGTCCACGATCCGTGACATCCGTCGCTGAGAAGTCACAACGATTCCGTACCCAAACCCGCGGGATAGTACACCTTCTGATCCCGATCCACTCGCAAACGGCCAGGTTCACCGACGCACGCGCGACCGCGCATACCGTGGCGTGCATGGGACGCGTCAACGGCAAAGTGGTGTTGATCAGTGGCGGTGCCCGAGGGATGGGTGCCTCCCACGCCGCGGCCCTGGTGTCACACGGCGCCCAGGTGGTCGTCGGCGACGTCCTCGACGAGGACGGGCGGGCGGTCGCCGAGAACCTGGGCGCAGCGGCGCAATTCGTGCACCTCGATGTCACGGACGCCGATCAGTGGGATGCGGCGGTCGCCGCGGCGGTGAGCGCCTTCGGGCGGCTCGATGCGCTGGTGAACAACGCCGGAATCGGGACACACGGCCCGTTGCGAGGCTCGTCGCTGTCCGATTGGCAACGGGTTCTCGACGTCAACCTGACCGGGGCGTATCTGGGGATGCGCGCCGCCGTGGAGCCGATGATCGACGCCGGCACGGGCTCGATCGTCAACATCTCGTCGGTCCAGGGCCTGGCCGGCGCCCCCGGACATCACGCCTACGTGGCCTCCAAGTTCGGCCTGCGGGGCCTGACCAAATCGGCCGCGGTTGAACTGGCGGGCAGCGGCATTCGGGTCAATTCGATCCACCCCGGCCTGGTGCGGACCCCGATGAGCAGGGGCGTGACCGACGAGATGTTGACGCCCATCCCGATGCGCCGCGGCGGCTCACCGGGCGAGGTGGCCAGCTTCGTGATCTTCCTGGTCAGCGACGAATCGTCCTATGCCACCGGGGCGGAGTTCGTCGTCGACGGCGGCTTGACCAGCTACGTGCCCGTCTAGGACGGTGCTGTTTTAGTCGCTGACTTTCGGCGTGGCTGAGCGGGTTTCGCATGGATGGGCGGCGAGGATCAGATGCGTGGCTTTGGGACGGG
>NZ_JBYCLG010000063.1:0-2933 GCF_057473785.1 Mycobacterium sp. TH-M103 | reverse complement strand
TCTGGAAGAACGTGTTGTGCCGGGTGGTGATCCCGACCTCGTCGATATCGGGTGTGCGGATGCACTTCTGGATGCTGGTGGCCTTCGAGTAGGGCGGGGTGCGCTGCCCCAGGAAGTACGGCACGAACTGGACCATGCCGGCGTTGACGAACAGCAGGTTGGGATCCTCGAGGATCACCGACGCGCTGGGCACCTTGGTGTGTCCCGCCTTCACGAAATGATCGAGGAACCTCTTCCTGATCTCGTGTGTCTGCACTCTTTTCCGCTCTTCCTGTTTTCCTCGCCTTGCCGCGGCCCGAACGGGATGGGCGCGCGGCGGCCCTTCAAGTCGTCAACCAGCTTATTCGCCGGGTTTTGGGGAGACTGTCTAACGACTGGCTTGACCGCCCAACAGTACCTCGTTCGCCGCTTCCGCCACCGGCCCGCTAACCCTCCACGAAGCTCAGCCGCACCGACCGCCGCGGGTTGTCGCGGTTGAGGTCGACCAGCACGATGCTCTGCCAGGTGCCCAGCTGCAGTTCGCCGCCGGCGACCGGGACCGTCACCGACGGCACCACGATCGCCGGCAGCACGTGGTCGGCGCCGTGGCCCGGCGAACCGTGTGAGTGCCGGTACCGGTCGTCGCGCGGCAACAGCCGCTCCAGCGTGTCGACCAGGTCGTCGTCGGAGCCGGCACCGGTCTCGATGATCGCGACCCCGGCCGTCGCGTGGGGGACGAATACGTTGCACAGCCCGTCGCCGCAGCTGAAGCAGAACCTGCGGACGGCATCGGTCAGATCGACGGTGCGGCGCCGGGAGGTGTCCACGTCCAACACATCGGTTTGCACCCGGCCCAGCCTACGGCGGGGCCGCAGGACGCGGCCAATTCCGTGTGACGGTTGCCACACGGTCGCATGCAGGAGGAAGGTGGCTGGTATGCCCCGGTGGCGCCACCGGGGCCCGGTTTGAAGGCAAGCCCCGGCATGGGAGGTCCGTCATGTACGCACGCTCAACCACCATTCAGGCGCAACCCCTGTCCATCGACATCGGGATCGCGCACGTCCGCGATGTCGTCATGCCCGCGCTGGCGGAGATCGGCGGGTTCGTCGGCCTGTCGCTGCTGGTCGACCGGCAGTCCGGCAGGTGCATCGCCACCAGCTCCTGGGAGAGCGTGCAGGCCATGCGCGCCGCGGCCGAGCGGGTGGCCCCCATCCGGGACCGGGCGGCGCTGATGTTCGACGGCAGCGCCCGTGTCGAGGAGTGGGAGATCGCCTCCCTGCACCGCCACCACCGGTCCGGCGAAGGGGCCTGCGTGCGGGCGACCTGGCTCAAGGTGGTGCCCGACCAACTCGGCCGGTCCCTGGACTTCTACCGCGCGTCGCTGCTCCCGGAGATGGAGGCCCTCGACGGTTTCTGCAGCGCCAGCCTGCTGGTCGATCACCCCGCATGCCGGCGGGCCGTGTCGAGCTCGACGTTCGACAGCATGGAGGCGATGGCCCGCAACCGCGACCGCGCCACCGAGCTGCGCAGCAGTCGGGTGCGCGACCTGGGGGCCGAGGTCGTCGACGTGGCCGAGTTCGAGCTGGCGCTCGCCCACCTGAGGGTGCCCGAGCTGGTCTGAGGCGCGGCCCTCCGTCCGCCGTTCGCCGAGATCGACGTTTTGCCGGCGCCTACTCGCGCTTTCTCTGCCAAACGTCGATCTCGGCGTCGAAGCCGAGGGACGCCGCTCGGGGATCCGTCAGCCCCTCCGGCGGATGATCGCGCGCAGCCGCTCCAGGCGGCCCGCCATCTCGCGCTCGCCGCCGCGACCGGTGGGCCGGTAGTAGTCCACCCCCACCAGCTCGTCGGGGGGATATTGCTGGGCCACAACACCGTCCGGGGCGTCGTGCGAGTACTTGTAGCCCTGGGCGTTGCCCAGGGCCGCCGCGCCCGAGTAGTGCCCGTCACGCAGGTGCGGCGGGACCAGACCCGCCTTGCCGGCCTTGACGTCGGCCATCGCCGCGCCCAGCGCGGTGGTCACCGCGTTCGACTTGGGCGCGGTGGCCAGGTGGACGGTGGCGTGCGCCAGCGTCAGCTGGGCCTCGGGCATTCCGATCAGCGCGACGGTCTGCCCGGCGGCCACCGCGGTCTGCAGCGCGGTCGGGTCGGCCATGCCGACGTCCTCGCTGGCCAGGATCATCAGCCGGCGCGCGATGAAGCGCGGGTCCTCCCCGGCGACGAGCATGCGGGCCAGGTAGTGCAGCGCGGCGTCGACGTCGGAGCCGCGCACCGACTTGATGAAGGCGCTGACGACGTCGTAGTGCTGATCGCCGTCGCGGTCGTAGCGCACCGCGGCCTTGTCCAGCGACTGCTCGATGGTCTCGACGGTGACCTCGTCGCCGGCCGCCGCGGCCCCTTCGGCGGCCACCTCGAGCGCGGTCAGGGCGCGGCGGGCGTCGCCGGCCGCCAGTTGCACCAGCAGGTCGACGGCGTCGGGGTGCACTCGGACCCGCCCGCCCAGGCCGCGGGGGTCGTCGATGGCGCGCCGCACCACCGCGCGGATGTCGTCGGGGCTCAGCGGCCGCAACTGCAGGATCAGCGACCGCGACAGCAACGGCGCCACCACGGAGAAGGACGGGTTCTCGGTGGTCGCCGCCACGAGCAGCACCACCCGGTTCTCCACGGCGGAAAGCAGTGCGTCTTGCTGGGTCTTGGAGAACCGGTGCACCTCGTCGATGAACAGCACGGTCTGCTCGCCGTGCAGGAGCGCTCGGCGCGCCTGGTCGATGACGGCCCGGACGTCCTTGACACCGGCCGATAGCGCCGACAGCGCCTCGAACCGGCGTCCGGTCGCGTGCGAGATCAGCGCCGCCAGCGTGGTCTTGCCGCTGCCGGGCGGACCGTAGAGGATCGCCGAGGCCACACCCGAGCCCTCGACGAGGCGGCGCAGCGGCGATCCCGGCGCCAGCAGGTGG
>NZ_JBYCLG010000062.1:0-13703 GCF_057473785.1 Mycobacterium sp. TH-M103 | reverse complement strand
TGCGGGGCTGGCTCACGGCGCCGGTGATCGTGTTGTCGGCGCGCACCGACTCCTCGGACAAGGTCGCGGCGCTCGACGCCGGCGCCGACGACTACGTCACCAAACCCTTTGGGATGGACGAGTTCCTGGCCCGGTTGCGCGCCGCGGTCCGCCGCGCCGCCGCGTCCGATACCGAGGAACCGGTCATCGAGACCGACGCGTTCACCGTCGACCTGGCCGCCAAGAAGGTCACCAAGAAGGGCGCCGAGGTGCATCTCACCCCCACCGAGTGGGGAATGCTCGAAATGCTGGTCCGCAACCGGGGCAAGCTGGTCGGCCGCGAGGAGTTGTTGAAGGAGGTGTGGGGCCCCGCTTATGCCACCGAAACCCATTACCTGCGTGTCTATCTGGCCCAGCTGCGCCGCAAGCTCGAAGACGACCCGTCGCACCCGAGACACCTGCTGACCGAATCGGGCATGGGCTATCGCTTCGAGATGTGAAGTCACATCAGCCACAGCAGTCCCTGGAAGTAAACGGCACTCTTTGCGCCCACCTCACAGCGACAACTTCGCCGCCGCCCGGAGGCCGAGCACTCGTTTATGCATTCGGTGTTCGGTGGAGCGCGGGATGTACCCCGGCCCGTACAGACCACGCCGGAGCCGGCGCACCCTGTCCCGTTCGGCCTCCCAGCGCAACGCATCCGAAACCGCCTTCGATGCCCGGCCGTGGACGCGAAAACCTTGTCTCGCCAGCGCATCGATCATCTCGGCGACGGTCGATCTCCCGTTGTGCGCCAGATGCATCGTGAGCACGTAACGCAACTCTATTCCACGCAGTTCCATTGCCGCACATTCCCACACCGGTACGACATCGCGGCAAGTGTCGCTATGAGGTGGGCACAAAGAGTGCCGTTTCCTTCCAGGGACTGGTGTGACGGGTGTGACTTCAGCCGGCGATCGACAGCACGATCCCGTCCAGGATGTCGTGCTCGCTGACCACCAACTCGCCGATGCCGGCCCGCGCGCGCAGTTCACGGGCCAACTCCTCCACCACGATCGCGCCGCCGCCGATCACGTCGGCCCGGCCCTCGTGCATGGGCCCCAGCGCGGCGCGCTGCGCCCGCGTCATACCGATCAGCCGCTCGCACACAGCCAGCAGGTTGCTGCCGGGCACGCGCGAAAGATGAATGTCCGCAGAGTCATACGACGCCATGTCGTGCGCCAGCGCGGACAGGGTGGTCATCGTCCCGGCGACCCCCACCCAGGTCCGCGCCTCTTCGACGGGCACCTCGCGCAGCGCGACCTCGAGACGCTCGCGCACCACGGAGCGCGCCGCCGCCACCTCCTGCGACGTCGGCGGATCGGAGTGCAGGCAACGTTCGGTCAACCGCACACAGCCGATGTCGGCCGAATGGCTCGCCGCCACACCGTCCCCGCCGAGCACGATCTCGGTCGAACCACCACCCAAATCGACAACCACGAAAGGCGCTGCAGCACTGTCTAATTCACCGACCGCGCCGCGGAACGACAACTCGGCCTCCGCGGCGCCGGTGATCACCTCCGCAACCGCGCCAGGGATGACGGCGCCCAGGACGTCGGCCGTCATCGCAAAGAACGCGTCGCGGTTGACGGCGTCGCGCGTGGCCGAGGTCGCCACCATCCGGACCCGTTCGGCGCCGTGCGCCCGCAGCAGGGCGGCGTAATCGGTCAGCGCGGCCCGGGTCCGCGCGATCGCGTCCGGCGCAAATTCACCCGTCGCGTCGACTCCCTGCCCGAGCCGAACGATCCGGGTCTCACGATGCACGTCGCGCAGCCCGCCGTCGCCGACATCGGCGATCAGCAGCCGAATCGAGTTGGTGCCGCAGTCGATTCCGGCGAGCCGGCTCACCATTTCCCCGCCTCCAGGACATCGGCCATCGCCGGCTCGGCGGCCAGCAACCGCAGCACCTCGTCGCCGAGTGGATTGCATCCGGGCCCCTTGGCCAGCGAGTGCGCCATCAGCACGTGCAGACACTTGACCCGGTCCGGCATGCCCCCGGCGGAAAACGTGGTCCCCAGCGGCTCGATCGCGTCCCGCTCGGCCAGGTACGCCTCGTGGGCCCGCCGGTACGCGGCCGCCAATTCCGGATCGCGCCCCAACCGCTCGGTCATCTCGCGCATCAGCCCCGACGTCTCCAGCCTGCTCGCGGCCGCGGTCAGCAGCGGGTGCGTGAGGTAGTACAACGTCGGGAACGGTGTTCCGTCGACGAGCCGCGGCACGGTCTTCACCACCCCGGGTTCACCGTTGGGGCAGCGGTAGGCGATCTCGAGAACGCCGCGCGGCTCACGACCGAGCTGGCGCGCCACCGCCTCCAGGTCGGCGCGGTCAACCACCGGGCGCGGCGGGGCTCGGTGCGGCCGGCGCCACCGGACCGGGCGATCCGGGTTCGGCCGGCGACGGTGGGGCTTCCGGCAGAGGGGCTTTGGCCGGCGGCAGGTGCGGGTCGTCGGCGATGGTGTGCCACAGCGCGGTGTACCACGGCTGGTTGCGGGCCGGTTTCGCGACCCCGGAACCAGGCTGCGGGGCGGCCGACTCGCCGGGCGGAAGCTGCACCTGGAACGGGGTGTCCCCGGGCATCACGAAGCCCAGACGCTCGCGGGCCTGCGCCGCGATGTACGCCGGATCGGCGAGCTTGCCCTTCTGCTGCTCGAGTTCGGCGATCTGACGGCGCAGCGCCGCCTGGCTGGCGGCCAACTGATCCATCTCGGTGCGTTGCGCGAAGTAGGTGCGCACCGGCCCGGCGACGGTCAGCGTCAGCACGCAGATCACCGCGGCCAGCACCGCGGCGCGCCGCGCGGTGAACCCCAGCCGCTGGTCGGCCCGCTGCTCGACGGACTCGGCGATCTGGCGCTTGATCGGTTCGACGACGTGCTCGGCCAGGGTCCGCGCCGAGTCGCGGCCGGCGTGGGCAGCGCTCTGCGACGGCCGGGAAACCTTGGCGGCGCGACGGCGCCGAACCGCGCCGCCGGGCTTGCCCGGACGCGGTGCCGGGGACCGGCGCTTGGGATCTGGCCGCTTGGCTTCGGGCATACCGCCTATTTCGTCTCCAGAGCGAACCGCGGAAACGCCAGGTCACCGGCGTAGCGGGCGGCGTCGCCGAGCGCCTCCTCGATCCGCAGCAACTGGTTGTACTTGGCGACGCGTTCGCTGCGGGCGGGCGCACCCGTCTTGATCTGCCCGCTGCCGACCGCCACCGCCAGGTCGGCGATCGTGGTGTCCTCGGTCTCGCCGCTGCGGTGGCTGATCATCGTGCGGTACCCGCTGTGGTGCGCGAGCGCGACGGCGTCGAGCGTCTCGGTGAGCGTGCCGATCTGATTGACCTTGACCAGCAACGCGTTCGCCACGCCCTTCTCGATGCCCTCCTCAAGCCGCTCGGGGTTGGTGACGAAGATGTCGTCGCCGACGATCTGCACCCGGTCCCCGATCGCCGCCGTCAGGGCGGCCCAACCATCCCAGTCCCCTTCGAACAGGGGGTCTTCCAGCGACACCAGCGGGTAGGAGTCGAGCAGGCCCGCGTAGAACTGCGTCATCTGCTCGGCGGTGCGGACGTTGCCCTCGAAGTTGTAGCCGGTGCCGTCGCCGTGGAACTCGTTGGCCGCCGCGTCCAGCGCCAGCGCCACGTCGGAACCCAGTTTCAGGCCCACCGCCTCGACCGCCGTGCTGATCAGGTCCAGCGCCGCGGTCGTACCGGCCACGTCCGGGGCGAAGCCGCCCTCGTCGCCCAGGCCGGTGGACAGGCCCTGCTTCTTCAACACCGACTTCAGCGCGTGATACACCTCGGCGCCCCAGCGCAGCGCCTCGCCGAAGCTGGGCGCGCCGATCGGCGCCACCATGAACTCCTGGATGTCGACACCGGTGTCGGCGTGCGCGCCGCCGTTGAGGATGTTCATCATCGGCACGGGCAGGATGTGGGCGTTGGGGCCGCCGAGGTAGCGGAACAGCGGCAGCTCTGCGGAATCCGCGGCCGCCTTGGCCACGGCCAGCGAAACGCCCAGGATCGCGTTGGCGCCCAGCCGCGACTTGTCGGGGGTGCCGTCGAGGTCCACCAGCGCCTGGTCCACCAACCGCTGGTCGTCGGCGCCAAGACCGATCACGGCCGGACCGATCTCGTCGAGCACGGCCTCCACCGCCTTGCGCACGCCCTTGCCGCCATACCGCTCGCCGCCGTCGCGCAGCTCGACGGCCTCGTGTTCGCCGGTCGACGCGCCCGACGGCACCGCCGCGCGCGCAAACGTCCCGTCACTGAGCGCTATCTCGACCTCGACCGTGGGGTTACCGCGGGAGTCGAGGATCTCGCGGGCCCCGACCTGCTCGATAATTGGCACTGGGTTCTCCTTGCATGGTAGCCGGTGCTGCACATCGCTTCGCGTTCAGCGATACATCCTGCTACAGCGGGTGGCCCGCCGCGTAGGCGGTCGCCCAGTCCCGGACCGCCCGCGCGTACACGCCGGAGTTGTTGTAGGCGCGCAGGGCGGTGACCCACCCGCGCGGGGTCGCGAGATCCTTGCCGCGCCAGCACAAGTAACCCGCCGCGGCCAGCGCCGCATCGTCGATGTTGTCGGGGCTGACGACCCCGTCGTTGTGCGCGTCGACGCCGTACAACCGCCACGTCTCCGGGATGAACTGCATCGGACCCATCGCCCGCGCCACGCCGTCGGTGTCGGTGACGTCTTCCTGGGCATCCACGATGCGCAGATTGCCGCCGGTGCCGTCGAGGCGCACACCCCGAATGGGCGGGCTCACATCCCCGTTAGCGGACAGCGTCGCACCCCGGTAGGTGCCGTGGTGGCTCTCGACCTGGCCGATCCCCGCCAGCGTGGTCCACGAGATGTGGCACTTCGGGTTCTCGACCTCGGCGACGCGGGCGGCATAGGCGTAGGCCTCCAGTGCGATGACGGGGATCTCCAATGTCCCCGAGCGTTGCTCGGCCCAGTCGCGCAACTGGTCGGCGGGCCGGCCGCCGCCGTGGGTGTCGACGGGCGGCACCGGAGCCCCCGCCGGGGGTGGCACGCCCTCGGGGATGAACAGGCTGAGCTGCCACGTGCAACTCGACGCCAGCAGCATCGCGGTCGCACCGATCACGGCGGCCGCACGCATCCAACGCCTCGGCGACACCACGCTCCCCTGCAACTCCCCTTGATCAACTTCCTCTTGTTCATCGTCCCACGCGTTTGCGGCGCACTCGGCGATTTCGAGGCAGCGACACCTCTCCAAGAAACCGATTCCGGCGAATTGTCGATTAGCTGCCGGCAATATCGGCTAGCAATGCAGCGCCTTCGAAAACCATTGGAATTATCGCCTCACGTGCCACGATAGCCGGCGATAAAGCGGGAAATGGCGAACGTTGCCGAGGTCGCTGAGCGAAATATGCGGCCGGCGCGAAAAACCGACGTCCACCACGACCGTCCGGCTACCCCTCGACGGCTTCGGCGACCGCCGAGACGGTCGACGGCCAGTGAGCGCGCCACTCCTCCTCGGTCACCGCGCCCAGCGGCGTCACGTCGAGCTCTTCCGGAACGGCGTCCCCGCGCCGGGTGGCGGCGATCGCCCGCTCGACGACGCGGACGGTGTCCACGAAACCCAGAACCGCTGTGCGCAGCGCGCTTTCCGCGTCGATGTCGGCCGACACGACGACCGAGGTGACCTCGACGGGAATTAGGTCGGCGGGCAGCCCCGCCTGCTGCGCGCGCTGCATCACTTTCTGCGCCAGCGCCAACGCCGGCTGACCGGTGTGGACGTCGTCCATGACCGAACTGCGGGGCTTCTCGGCGGCCTTGCGCTCCTCCCACTGGGCCAACTGGTCCTCGAGTGAGATCGCTTCGCCGGCTAGCACTCCCGGCACCCGGTTGCCGAGCTTTCGCGTCAGCGCCAGGGCGACGTCGTCGATGGTGAACGCGTGCTGCGGCGCCTCCTCGGCGATGCGGGCGTGGAAGAGGACCTGCAGCAACACATCGCCGAGCTCGTCGCGCAGTTGGTCGGCGTCACCGCTGCGGACCGCGTCCAACAGCTCGTAGGTCTCCTCCAGCAAGTAGCGGCGCAACGAGTCGTGGGTCTGCTCGCCCTCCCAGGGCCCGGCGGTGCGCAGCTTGTCCATCATCGCCACGGCATCGACGAGGCGTTCGCCGCGGGGGGTCTCCGGGGCCGAGATCAGCCGGGCCCCGGCGGCCAGCCGGGCGGTGACGGCCGGGTGGTCGGGGTCGGACGACAGCAACACCGGCGCGTCGTCTCCCATGCCGACCGGATGCGCCGAGGGCAGCGACCACGGGACCGCGACCGGCATCTCTTCGGTGTACTGCACCTCGCCGAGGAGGTACTCCACGGCTTCGACGGGCACCAGCGACGGGCGGCGCGGGTCGAACAACACGACGATCACGGACTCGTTATACCAATCTTCACCTGCGATTTCCCCTGCAGGGCGGTCACCAGGTCGGCGACCATCTGCAGCAGCTCGACGTCGCGGATGCGCGGCGCGCCGACCGAACTTCGAGAGCCGCCGGCCCGGGGGATCGGGACCTGCACGGTGGCAGTCGTGGCGCGGTAGCTCGCCGCCGGGTACATGCGCTTCAAACGCACCTGGGCGGAGTCTTGCAGCGTGACCGGCGACAACCGCACCACCGAAGCCGAAGGCGCCGACACCTCGGTGATCCCGGCGGCGCGGCACAGCAATCGGACCCGCGCCACCGCCACCAGCCGCAGGGCGGGTTCGGGCAGCGCCCCGTAGCGGTCGACGAGCTCGTCGACGACCGCGGCGATCACCGCGTCGTCCGTGGCCGCCGCCAGCCGCCGGTAGGCCTCCAGCCGGAGCCGGTCGCTGCCGATGTAGTCCGGCGGCAGGTGCGCATCCACCGGCAGGTCGATCCGCACGTCCTTGGGCTCCTCGGCGGTGGTGACCGTCTGGCCGTCCACCGCGGCGCGATAGGCCTCGACGGCCTCGCCGACCAGCCGCACGTAGAGGTCGAACCCGACCCCGGCGACGTGCCCGGACTGCTCGACGCCCAGCACGTTGCCGGCGCCGCGGATCTCGAGGTCTTTCATGGCGACCGCCATGCCCGCACCGAGCTCGTTGTTCTGCGCGATCGTCGCCAACCGGTCGTAGGCGGTCTCGGTCAGCGGCGTGTGCGGCGGATAGAGGAAGTAGGCGTAGCCCCGCTCCCGGCTGCGCCCCACCCGGCCACGCAGCTGGTGCAGCTGGGACAGGCCGAAGGTGTCGGCGCGCTCGACGATCAGCGTGTTCGCGTTGGAGATGTCCAGCCCGGTCTCCACGATCGTGGTGCACACCAGAATGTCGTATTCGCGGTTCCAGAAGCCCTGCACCGTGCGTTCCAGGCGCTCCTCGGGCATCTGCCCGTGCGCGACGACGATCCGCGCCTCGGGAACCTGCTCGCGCAGCCGGGCCGCGACCCGGTCGATCGAGCTGACCCGGTTGTGCACGTAGAACACCTGCCCGTCGCGCATCAGCTCGCGTCGCAACGCGGCGGCGACCTGCTTGTCGTCGTGCGGGCCGACGTAGGTCAGCACCGGATAGCGCTCCTCGGGCGGCGTCAGGATCGTCGACATCTCCCGGATCCCGGCCAGGCTCATCTCCAGGGTGCGCGGGATCGGGGTGGCGCTCATGGTCAGCACGTCGACGTGGGTGCGCAGAGACTTGATGTGTTCCTTGTGCTCGACGCCGAACCGCTGCTCCTCGTCGACGATCACCAGCCCGAGGTCCTTCCAGCGCACCCCGGTCTGCAGCAGCCGGTGGGTGCCGATCACGACGTCCACGGAACCGTCGGCCAGGCCCTCGATCACGGCCCGGGACTCGGCGGCGTCGGTGAACCGCGACAACCCCTTCACGGTCACCGGGAAGCCGGCCATCCGGTCGGTGAACGTCTGCAGGTGCTGGTCGGCCAGCAGCGTCGTGGGCACCAGCACGGCGACCTGCTTGCCGTCCTGCACCGCCTTGAACGCCGCGCGCACAGCGATCTCGGTCTTGCCGTAGCCGACATCACCGCAGATCACCCGGTCCATCGGGATCGGCTTCTCCATGTCGGCCTTGACCTCGGCGATGGCGGTGAGCTGGTCGACGGTCTCGGTGAAACCGAACGCGTCCTCCATCTCGGCCTGCCACGGGGTGTCCGGGGCGAACGCGTGGCCGGGGCTGGCCTGCCGCTTGGCGTACAGGGACACCAGCTCGCCGGCGATCTCGCGCACCGCGCGGCGCGCCTTGGTCTTGGTGTTGGCCCAGTCGCTGCCGCCGAGCTTGCTCAGCGCCGGCGCCTGCCCGCCGACGTAGCGCGACAGCTGGTCCAGCGAATCCATCGGGACATAGAGCTTGTCGGAGCCTCCCCCGCGCTTGCTCGAGGCGTACTCGAGCACCAGGTACTCCCGGCGGGCCCCGCCGACGGTGCGCTCGGTCATCTCCACGAACCGCCCGATGCCGTGCTGGTCGTGCACCACCAGGTCACCGGCCGTCAGCGCCAGCGGGTCGACGGTGTTGCGCCGCTTGGCCGCCAGCCGCCTGCCCTCGACGGCGGTGGCCCGGCTGCCGGTCAGATCCGTCTCGGTGATCACGACGAGGTTGGCGCCGTCGACGATGACGCCCTCGTGCAGCGGCCCCTTGAGCACCCCGACGACACCGGGTTTGGGGGCCTCGCCCGAGTCCAGCATCGCCGCGGGCGCTTCGTGCTCGGCCAGCCGCTCCACCACGCGGTGGGCCGTCCCGGTCCCGGGCGCGACCACCACCGCGTGGCCGCCGGCCGTGACGTGGGCACGCAGCATCCCGAAGATCTCGTCGACGTCGTGCTGATGCCCGCGGGCCGACGGCGAGGGCCGGATGTCCAGCTCGATCGCCGACTCGTCCGACAGCTGGCTCAGCGTCCACCAGGGATGACCGCGCCGCGCCGCCGCGTCGCGCACGTCGTCCAGTTCGGCGAAGCCGGATCCGCCGAACTGCTCGACGTCGACGGGCGCATCACTACCCAGCGCGGCCACCGACCACGACGCCTCGAGGAACTCCCGGCCGGTCTTGATCAGGTCGGCGGCCCGGCTGCGCACCTTCTCGGGGTCGCACAGCAGCACCGGCGTGCCCTGGGCCAGCTGGTCGGTCAGCAGCGCATGGGCGCCATCCTCGCCGGGCCGAAGCACCGACAGCAGCGCCTCCATGCCGTCGACCGGGATCCCCTCGGCCAGCTTGGCCAGCATGTCGCCGACGCCGCCGCCGGCGACGTCGGGCTCGGTGGCCGGGTGCCGCGCCGCCAGCGCGGCGGCGCGCTGCCGGACCTCCTCGGTCAGGAGCAGTTCGCGGCAGGGGACCGCGATGACGGTGTCGACCTCCAGCTCCGGGATCGACCGCTGGTCGGCGACCGAGAACATCCGCATCTCGCTGACCTCGTCGCCCCAGAACTCGACGCGCACCGGGTGCTCGGCAGTCGGGGGGAAGACGTCGAGAATCCCGCCGCGCACGGCGAATTCGCCCCGGCGTCCCACCATGTCGACCCGGCTGTAGGCCAGCTCGACGAGCCGGGCGACAACGTCTTCGAACGCGATCTCCTGGCCGACGGCCATGGTGACGGGTTCGATCAGGCCGAGCCGCGGCGTCATCGGCTGCAGCAGCGAGCGCACCGCGGTCACCACCACCTGCAACGGCGGGCCCAACCGCGCGTCGTCGGAATGGGCCAGCCGCCGCAGCACGGTCAACCGCGCGCCGACGGTGTCGACGCCCGGCGAGAGCCGCTCGTGCGGCAGGGTCTCCCAGGACGGGAAGACCGCCACCGCGTCGCCCAGCACGCCGCGCAGTTCGGCCGCGAGGTCGTCGGCTTCCCGACCGGTCGCGGTGACCACCAGCAGCGGGCCGCGCCGCGCCAGCGCGGCGGCCACGAACACCCGTGCTCCGGCCGGGCCGGCCAGCCTCAGTTCGGCGGGGGCAGCGGCCGCGCTGTCGATCAACCGCTGGAAAGTCGGCGCGGTGAGCGCCAATTCGACAAGCCCGGCGATCGGGGTTTCTGGGCGAGCAGGCCCCGGTGCGGTCATGATGAATCCATTCTAAGGGCGGCGCGGGAAGCCGCCGGAGGCCGTCAAGATCGGGCCCCGCACCGTCAAAGGGTCGTAAGGAAAGCCGCGCGCACTGAATCAGCGCGCGCAGGCTGGAGCCATGACATTGCTGGACATCCTGCCCGCCATCGCTCACGTGGGGTCCCCGCTGTCGTCCGGTGCCAGACTCCACGTCCCGGCCCGCGTGACCGACGAGGCCGATTTCCGGGATCGCGCCCGCCGTTGCCGCAGAGCGTTCAAGGGTGCGCGCGTCGTCCACTGCGGCCGTTCGCCGCTGACGATCGGCGTCGCGCGCTGGGCGCGCGCAGCCGGCCTCGGCATCGGCGTCCGATCGAGCGGCGAACTGGCGGTTGCCCTCGCCGCGGGGACGGAACCGGCACGCATCGTCGTGCATGTGGGGTCGCCCGATGACCTGCGCGCCGCGGTGGGCGCCGGTGTCGGCCGCATCGTGCTGGACTCGCCCCACGAGATCCCCCACGTCGCCGGCCCGGCGCGGCGCGGGGCGGCGCGTCTCACCTTCGACCTGGTGGGCCTGCACTGCCGGCCGAATTCCGGGGGTTCTGGGGCCGGCGCCCCGGCCTGCTACGGCGAGGCGCTGCGCCGCACGGTCGCCGCCATGGCCGACGCCCGATCCCGGCACGGCGTCATGCTGACCGAAGTGCATGTGGGCGGTGACCAGGCCGGCCCGTACGTCGCGGGTGTTGCGGAACCCGGTGTGGACGAGTTGGCCGCCGTCATCGAGGACGCGCTCGACGAGGCCTGCGCCGCGGAGCGTTTTCCCCGGCCCGTCGTCGCGGTCGATGTGACACTGACCGGGTGACGGCCCGGCCGGCAATCCCTACTCGTCCTGCAGCCTGGGGTCGGCTTCCAGGTGGGTCAGGCCGTTCCACATCAGGTTCACCAGATGCGCGGCGACCACTTCCTTCTTGGGCTCGCGGGTGTCGAGCCACCACTGGGCCGTCATCGACACCGAGCCCACCAGCGCCTGGGCGTACAGCGGGGCCAGCCCGGGATCCAGGCCGCGGCGCGCGAAGTCGCCGGCCAAGATGGAGCTGACCTGGCTGACGGCGTCGTTGAGCAGGCTGGAGTAGGTGCCCGAACTGATCGATGCGGGTGAGTCGCGGATCATGATGCGGAAGCCATCGGTGCGTTCCTCGACGTAGGTGAGCAACGCCAGCGCCACCCGCTCCACGCGCACCCGGGACCGGTTGTTGGTCAGCGAGGAGGTGATGCCGTCCAGCAGCGCCGACATCTCGCGGTCGACCACGACGGCGTACAGGCCCTCCTTGCCGCCGAAATGCTCGTACACCACCGGCTTGGACACGTTGGCCCGCTGGGCGATCTCCTCGATCGAGGTGCCGTCGTAGCCGCGTTCGGCGAACAACGAGCGTGCGATCCCGATGAGCTGATGGCGGCGCTCGCTGCCGGTCATCCGCGCGCGCGGCGACCGCACCTCTTTGTCCGGTTTGTCCGGCTCGGTGCCCAGCACAGCCACGCCGATCAGCGTATCGGTTTGCCGGTCCCGCGTACGGCGGCGTTTGGCTCGGTTCCACAACCGGTGCCCGCATTGTCTAGAGTTTGGGGGGCGCGGTCTCGTGTGGTCGCCGCGGTGTGCGGTCCGTCGTGGTGTAATCGGCAGCACCTCTGATTTTGGTTCAGATAGTTCAGGTTCGAGTCCTGGCGACGGAGCCCCGAAAAGCCCCCGCCCTTTGCCGCGAGCGTGCACGAAATGCCACGCTTGACGGCGTGTCGCGGCACAGACACGCACGCTCGCGAGCGGGAGGCACCCGCGGCTCGCGCGCCGAGGGTTCTAGGAGAGTTCATGTCGTTTCGTGGTGACATCGCGGTCCTGGTTCTGGCGGCCGGAGCCGGCACCCGCATGCGGTCGGACACCCCCAAGGTGCTGCACACGATCGCCGGGCGCAGCATGCTGGCGCATTCGCTGCACGCGATCGCCAAGGTGGCGCCCCGGCACCTGGTCGTGGTGCTGGGCCACGACCACCAGCGCATCGAACCGCAGGTCGCCGAGCTGGCCGAGAGCTTCGGGCGCCCGATCGACGTGGCGCTGCAGGACCGGCCGCTGGGCACCGGGCATGCCACCCTGTGCGGGCTGGCCGCCCTGCCCGACGAGTACGCCGGCATCGTCGTGGTCACCTCCGGGGACACGCCGCTGCTGGACGCCGACACCCTGGCGGACCTGGTCGCCGCGCACGGCGCGGCCGGGCTCGAATACCAGCCCGCGGTCACGGTGCTGACCACCACGATCGGCGATCCCAGCGGCTACGGGCGGATCCTGCGCACCCAGGACGACGAGGTGACGGCGATCGTCGAGCACGCCGACGCGACACCGTCCCAACGGGAGATCCACGAGGTCAACGCGGGCGTCTACGCCTTCGACATCGGGGCGTTGCGCTGGGCTCTGAGCCGGCTGAGCTCCGACAACGCCCAGCAGGAGCTCTACCTCACCGACGTCGTCGCCATCCTGCGCCGCGACGGCCGGGCCGTGCACGCCCGGCACGTCGACGATGCCGCGCTGGTGGCCGGGGTGAACAACCGTGTCCAGCTCGCCGAACTGGGCGCCGAGTTCAACCGCCGCATCGTCGCCGCCCACCAGATGGCCGGTGTGACGGTCGTCGATCCCGCCAGCACCTGGATCGACGTGGACGTCACGATCGGCCGCGACACCGTCATCCAGCCCGGGACCCAGCTGCTGGGCCGCACCCGGGTCGGCGGGCGCTGCGTCCTCGGCCCGGACACCACGCTGACCGACGTGAGCGTCGGTGACGGCGCGTCGGTGGTGCGCACCCACGGCTCGGAGTCCTCGATCGGCGACGGCGCGATGGTGGGGCCCTACACGTATCTGCGGCCCGGCACCGTGCTGGGAGCCGACGGCAAGCTGGGCGCTTTCGTCGAAGTCAAGAACTCCACGATCGGCGCCGGCACCAAGGTTCCGCACCTGACCTACGTCGGCGACGCCGAGATCGGCGAGCACAGCAACATCGGCGCGTCCAGCGTGTTCGTCAATTACGACGGCGAATCCAAACGGCGCACCACCATCGGCTCGCACGTGCGCACCGGGTCGGACACCATGTTCGTGGCCCCGGTGACGGTCGGCGACGGCGCCTACACCGGCGCCGGCACCGTGGTGCGCGAAGACGTCCCGCCGGGGGCGCTGGCGGTCTCGGCGGGGCCGCAGCGCAACATCGAAGGCTGGGTGCGGCGCAAGCGGCCCGGCAGCGCGGCCGCGCGGGCCGCGGACGAGGCCGCCGCCCGCACCGGTCAGACATCCGAGCCCGAATAGACACGGTGAGTTCGTTTCCTGGCAACCCGTCCACATCTCGGTCCCCCTCGCTACGTACGATGGGGCTTCTTCCAATTCGATCCCGAACGGCGGGGGCAGCACCGTGAGCCACGACTGGACCGATAACCGCAAGAACCTGATGCTCTTCTCCGGCCGTGCGCATCCCGAGCTGGCCGAGCAGGTGGCCAAAGAGCTCGACGTCCACGTCACCGCGCAGGTCGCGCGGGAGTTCGCCAACGGCGAGATCTTCGTGCGGTTCAACGAGTCGGTGCGCGGCTGCGACGCGTTCGTCCTGCAGTCGTGCCCGATGCCGGTGAACACCTGGCTGATGGAACAGCTGATCATGATCGAC
>NZ_JBYCLG010000061.1:0-35747 GCF_057473785.1 Mycobacterium sp. TH-M103 | reverse complement strand
AATGGTCGAGCCGGAATTCCCGCTCCTCCTCGGCGCGTTCGACGATGTTGCGCACGAACCGGCCGTTACCGGCGATGTCGAGGTTGCGCCGCGAGATGCCGTTGGAGTCGGGCGTCGTCTCCGCGGCCAGCTTGGAGAACAACGCCTCCATGTGGTCGAGGGCGGCCCGCTCGAAGACGCTGTCGCGCTGTTCGGCCATCTTGTGCGCGATCTCCACCAACTCCGACGGCGCGTAGGAAGGGAAGTCGATGTTGCGGGTGAACCGCGACCGCAGGCCCTCGTTGGTGTCGAGGAACTTGTCCAGGTCGGCCCGGTATCCGGCGATGATCACCACCAGCCGCTCGCGGTCGTTCTCCATGCGGGCCAGCAGCGTGTCGATGGCGACCAGGCCGAAGTCGTTCTTGGCTCCCGTGGACACCAGCGCGTAGGCCTCGTCGAGAAACAGCACGCCGTCCAGCGCGCTGTCGATGATCGCGTTGGTCTTGGCTTCGGTCTCACCGATGTGCTGGCCGATCAGGTCGGCGCGGTGCACCTCCCGGATGTTCTCCCGCTTCAAAAGACCGAGCCCGCAATAGATCTTGGCCACCACGCGGGCGATGGTCGTCTTACCGGTCCCGGGCGGGCCGGCGAAGACCAGGTGATGGGTGCGCTGGGCGACCTGCAGCCCGCGCTGCTTGCGCACCAGCTCCATGGCCACCGAGCTCTTCAGCCGCGACACCTGGTTCTTGACCTCGTCCAGGCCGATGAACTCGGCGAGCTGGCGCTCGGCCTCGGCCAGCAGTGTCGCCTTGCGCTCGTGGGCGGCGGGGTCGACGAAGTCCTCGACGCTGGGCTCGGTGGTCGGGTCCCACGGGTCGGTGCGGGCCTCGATCCGGGCGGCGGTGGTCGTCACGATCCCGAAACTGGTGTCGGACAAGGCCTGTTCGACCTGTGCGTTCTCCGGGTGGGCCGCGTACAGCTCCTGCAACACCTCGCCGGCCGACTCCTCGTCGACGTGCGCGCGCAGGACGAGCGCTTTGGCCAGCGCGCCGTCGACCGCCGCGACCGGGACCGGGCCGTCGGGCTCCTCGAGATAGGACAGCGCGGGGGCGAACATGCCAAGCCGGGCCAGCGCGGTGCCCAGCGCGATCCTGGCGGCGTGCGCGAAGGCCTCGTCGAGGTCGGCGTCGTTGACGACGGGGGTCAGCAATTTGACGACGTCCGACCAGCGCTCGGCCCGGTAGTTGACGACGACGGCGACCCAGCGGGCCGCGCGCCAGCCCGGCCGGCGTTCGGTGAGGCCCGCGACGATGCCGGCGGCGTCGGCGAGGCGCCCCGCCTGCGCGAGCGCGGCCGCGTACGCGAGGCCGAAATCGTCGGGCGTGCTGGCGCGGAGCGCCAGATACAGCCCGGTGTCGTAGCGGAACCCCAGCGCGCCGGGCGCCAGTTCCACCTGACGCTGCAGCACACCCGCCGTGGGCGCGGTGCGGCAAACCGCCTCGAGCACCCCCAGGGACGTGTCGCCGGCGGCGGCCAGGCCGGTCCAGGCGTCGCACTGGTCGTGGGCGATGCGGGTCAGCGCGGTGAACCCGGAGCGCGCCGCGGCGAGGTCGGCCGGGCGCTGCCGGTCGTACACCGCGAGTCCCAGTGCGCGGCAACACGTCGCGAACCGGCTGACGACCTCGCCGTCGACCCTGCCGTTCGGCTTGCCGTTGAAGGGGGAATTCGCGGGCTGCGCTGCCAGCACACCGGTGTCACCGCGATCCACGGCCGCTTCTTCTCCTGTGCACAGTGTTCCCTAACCTAACTTGCCTGAAGTTAGCATTGCATAAGCTAACTGTCCACGCGTCCAGGCCCTCGGATCGCCGGTCCCCTTCCACTCCTTACCGCAAATGAGATTTCATGGCCAGGCTTCATCCGCATTTTCGGAAAGTAGTCGAAGCGCGGCTTACTGAACATGGTTTTCATTATGCGGTATCGCCGGCCGGCCAGGTACCAGGGACCATGGGTACCGACGGCCCGCCACCTAATCGGTCACCGGCCAACGTCGCCAACCCGCCCGCTTCGACGGCGGTGTCCGAAGACGCTGCGCCGGCAAAGCCGAGGGGCCCCGCTCCCCCGCCGGACGCCAGGAACTCGTAGCGGTAGCCGCGGTCCGGGCTCGTCATCGCCGCCTGCCCGCGCCGGCGCGCCCGCTCGCGCTGCGTCGCCGCGGCCCCGGCGGCCGCGAAGGCCGCGGCGACATCGGGCTCGGGGGCCTTCCGCCGGGCGCCGGTGGCCATTCCCGTGCCGGTGCCCAGGTGCGGGCCGTCCACGAGGTAGGGAAAGCCGCCACCACCGGCGCCCGGGGGCGGCGGTGGTGGTGGCGCCGGGGCCGCGGGGGCAGAGGCGGGCGCGCCCGCCGGGGCCGAAGCCGGGGACGGCGTGGGGCCCGGCGCCGCGGCGGTGCTCACCGCCGGAGAGCTGCCGGCCACCGGTGCGCCGGACGCCTCGGGGAGCGGTGCGGCTGGCGCCGCAGAGGCCACGTCGAGCTGCGTCCCGGGCACGCCATCAAGGCCCGCCAAGCCGAACAAACCCGGGTTGACGGCCGGCAGGCCGGCCGCGAGCGCGTTGATCTCGGGGAAGAACGCCTCATAAGCCTCCGCCGCGTGACCCACCTCGTCGGCTATCAACCCGGGAATGTCGGACTGCAGCTGGGATAACGCGCCGGATGGATTTTGCGGAAACTCCAGTATGTCGCGCTGCAGGGTTTGCGTGACTTCGAGGACTCGGTTTGTCCACCAGTTCAGCTGGTACGGGTTGCCTGCATCGTTGTCGATGATGTTGCTCACGCCGCCGCCGGTGTCGCTGTTGTCGCTGCTCTGGATGGGCTTCACGATTTGCGGCGGCGCCGTGGTTCGCGGTGCCGAGGCCACCGCCGAGAAAGAGGCCGACGCGTACTGGGCCATCGCGGCTGCGGCCTGGATCCACATCGCCAGGTATTGGGCCTCGTTGACGACGATCGGGATGTGTTGAGCCCGAAGAAGTTCGTCGCTACCAACGCCGCGTGGATCGCATGATTGGCGGCAAGCTCCACCAGGGTCGGCATCGCGGCCACCGCGGCCGCATAGGCGGCGGCGGCGTTCTCGTGCCGGGCAGCCGCGGCCGCGCTGTCGGCGCTGGCCTGCATCAGCCAGATCAGGTAGGGCAGGTGCGCGGCCACGTACTTTTCGGCGGTCGGCCCTTCCCACGCCCCGGTCTGCACCGCCGCCAAGATTGCGCGGAGTTCTTCCGCGACCGCTGTGTAAGTCTCACTCAGCGAATTCCACGACCCGGCGGCAGCCAGCAAGCTGCCCGGCCCGGGACCGGCGCTGAGCAGCGCGGAATGGACCTCCGGCGGCGAAGCCATCCAGATCGGCGCGGTCACTGAGAGCCGTCCCCGGCCGAATGCGGCGCCGCCGGAACAAACGCTCGGGCAGCAACCCGTCGCGTCATAGCACGGACTCCTTGCATGGGTTCAGTTGAGCGCCGTTGTCGTGTGCGCCCGGGGAGTGGTCGGCGACCGAAGCGAAAAAGTTCCCACACGCGGTCAACCCATCAGCGTTTCGCAGGCACACGCGGACGGGTCCACCCGCTCAGTAGCTGCCCGTCAGGGTGGCGATGGGGCCGGGTCCGAGAATGCCGGCCTGGTAGTCGCCCTGGTTGAGCGCGCCCGCATCGAAGGCGCCCGAGTCTGCGAGGCCGCTGTTGTCGCTGCCGGAGAGTCCGAAGCCGGCATTGTCCGAGCCGGTGTTCGCGAAGCCGACGTTGTCATAGTCCCGGTTGAAAAAGCCCGTGTTGGAGCCGCCGGTGTTGAAAAGGCCCGTCTGGACGTCGCCGGTGTTGAAAAGGCCGGCGCTCTGCGAGCCGTTGTTGGACAAGCCCGAGGACGAGTCACCCGAATTGAAGAACCCCGAGGACGCGGTCCCGGAGTTGCCGTAGCCCGAGCTCGCGACCACCCCGGTCAGGTCCGCCGTGCCGCCCACGCCCGTGTTCAGGGTGCCCGAGTTGAACAAGCCAGTGTTGCTGTCGCCCGAGTTGAACCAGCCCGTGTTCACGTTGCCCGAATTGAAGCTGCCCGTGTTGGTGCCGACGCCCGGCGGCACCGGCGCACCGCCCGAGTGGTTGAAGGTGCCGCCGCCGGAGTTGAAATTGCCGTCGTTGAACAGGCCGGCGTTGCCGAGGCCGAAATTGCCGCTGCCCGCGTTTGCAAAGCCCACGTTCCCCGCGCCCGCGTTCGCGAAGCCGGCGTTGAGGTCGGCCGCGTTGCCGAAGCCGAAGTTGAAGTTGCCGCCATTCCACGAGCCGGTGTTGGTGTTGCCCGCGTTCGCGAAACCGAAGTCGCCGTTGCCGGAGTTGAAGATGCCGAAGTTGCCACTGCCGGAGTTGAAGAAGCCGATGTTGTCGCTGCCCGCGTTCCCGAAGCCGATGTTGCCGGAGCCCGAGTTCAGCAGGCCGGCGAAGTTGATGCCGACTTGATTGTTGCCGGCGAGCCCGATACCGATGTCGCCACTGCCGCTGTTGCCGAAGCCGTAGTTGTTGCTGCCAAGGTTGCCGAAGCCGACGTTGGCGTTGCCGGTGTTTCCACTCCCGAAGTTGTCCGAGCCGATGTTTCCGCCGCCGACGTTGTTGTTGCCCTGGTTTCCGCTGCCCAGGTTGAGATTGCCGACGTTCCCCAGCCCCAGGTTGGTGTTACCGATGTTGCCGCTGCCCAGATTGGTGTTGCCGACGTTGCCGCTGCCCAGATTGGTGTTGCCGACGTTGCCGCTGCCCAGGTTGGTGTTACCGATGTTGCCGCTGCCCAGATTGGTGTTACCGATGTTGCCGCTACCCAGGTTCCAGCTGCCGATGTTTCCCAGGCCGGTGTTGAGGGACGGCCAGGACGACAACTGGGCGACCGCCCCCGAGGCCCCACCGTGGTAACCCACCATCGCGGCCACATCGGCAGCCCACATCTCCTCGTACTGCGACTCGGCGGCAGCAATCGCCGGCGCGTTGAGCCCCAGGAAGTTCGACTGCACCAGTTGAGCGAACGTCTTGCGGTTGGCTGCCACCGCCAATGGGTGCACAGTCGCGGCCAGGGCCGACTCAAACGCGCTGACGACGGCTTTCGCCTGGATGGCCACCCCCTGGGCTTGAGCCGCCGCGGCACTCAGCCACCCCGCGTACGGAGCCGCCGCAGCCAGCATCGCCGTCGACGCCGGACCCTGCCACGACTGACTGGCCAGCCCCGACGTCACCGACTCGAACGCCGACGCCGCCGAGCCCAATTCGCAAGCCAAACCGTCCCACGCGGCGGCAGCATGCAACATCGGAGCCGATCCCGCACCCGCGTAGATCAGCGCAGAATTTAGCTCCGGCGGCAACACCTGAAAAGTCATCGGGCCGCTCCCCCTTTCGTCGATCGCGGGAGTCCGTTCGCCGTGCCCCCTGTGTAGGTCGCGAAAAAAGGGTTCCCGGTTCCGCGACCACGCGGACCGGACCCCGCGAGGGACGCGAGGGAGACTTCGCCCATCCGCCCTTGCTAACCTCGCCACCACCGCCGCGAAGACGTCAGGGGGAGGTTGGCTATCGAACCGTCGCTCGCATGGCTGATCGCGCCACTGGAACTGGAAACCTTCCTCGAGACGATCTGGACGACGAGGCACTACCACGTCAAACGGCAAGCTGCCGGCTACTTCGACAGCTTGCTGCACGGGCCTTCGGCGCTGGAGGAACTTCTGAAGCTCTTCCGCGAAGATCCGACGGCGGTGCGCCTGATGCGGGGCAAAGACAAGAGGAGCGGGTCCGAGAGCTACCGCCTCGGCGACGGCCGGCTCGATCTCGTCGGCATCCGAAACGACTTTGCCGACGGCTTCACGGTCGTCGCCGACGGCGTCGAGCGCTACGTGCGCGCGATCGCTTCGCTCGCCCAGTCGATCGAGGCCGATCTGAACTTTCCGGTGCAGGTGAACGCCTACGCCACACCGCCCGGGTCACGCGGGCTGGTGCCGCACTACGACGACCACGACGTGCTGGTCCTGCAGGTCGGCGGTTCAAAGGTATGGCATCTGTACGACGGCATCCGCATCCCACCTCACGAGATGCAGCGGCGTGACAAGGCGGTTAGCCCCGACGGCCGTGCGTCGCCAACCGAATTGCGGCTCGAAGCCGGCGACGTGCTGTATCTGCCACGAGGTCTGGTGCACGCCGCCGATGCCGACGCCGAACCGTCCGTCCACTTGACGGTCGGAGTCCACGTCCCCACGGCGGTTGAGCTTGCCATCGGGGCCCTGCACGCGCTGAGTCTCCGCGATGATCGCCTGAACGCCCAGTTGCCGCCGCGACATCTCGACGACCAGGGGGTGCGAGCGTCGCTGGATTCCCTGCTTCGCGGCGCCGTCAGCGCTTTGGGGGACCCGGGGGCCGTCGCCGGAGGCCTCGACGTACTGGCAGACGTCCTGGTGCGCCGGGGCCGGTGTCCACCGATCGGATCGATCTCCGACGCGACGGGAGTCGATGGACAGACACTGGTCACGAAGTACCAACCGCTCTATTCGTGGGTGAAAACCGTATCCGGCGGCGTGGTGCTGCAATTCTCCAGTGTGTCGATAACGGCCGGCGCCGACCACGAGGCCGCGATGCGGTTCCTCTCGAAAAGCGTGCAGCCGTTTCGGGTCGGAGACCTGCCCGGGCTGCGCGCGGGGCAGCAGGTCGAGCTGGCCCGCTCGCTGCTGGTGAGCGGATTCTTGGTTCGGTTGCCGGATAACTGATCAGCAAAAGCCGCGCCGTGAACTCGCCCATGCAGCTCGCAGACCTGGCCCGCTGGACGCCGATCAGACTTGACTTCTCCGGGTCCGCCCCAGCGGTCTACTGGGCCGATCTGTCGACGGAGCGCTTCGCCGAACCGTTCTTCGATCAGACCGTCAACCGCTGGGCGGCCGGCCCGACCGCCCGACCGCTCGTCAAGACCGGGCTGCAGGCGATGGCCGCCCTCGACACCGAGCCGTCGCTCGAGCCGGCCGGCATGGTCTTTCATCACTCCCGGTGCGGATCCACGCTCGTGTCCCGGCTGTTGAGCACCCTTCCCGGCGTCGTCGTCGTTGCCGAGCCGGCCCCGCTCAACACGCTGCTCGGGCTCGGGCCCGCCGTGGTCGACGAGGCCACGCTGGTCCGACTCGTGCGGCTCGTGGTGCGGGCGCTCGGCCGCCGCCGGCACGGCGACGAACACCGACTGGTCCTCAAGTGCACCAGCTGGAACATCCGCCGCCGGGGTGTGCTCGCCGCCGCCTTTCCCGAAACACCATGGGTCTGGGTCCAACGCGAGCCGGCGCGCGTGCTGGCCTCGCTGCTCGCCGACCCGCCGGGCTGGCTCGGTCTCCAGGCACACCCGCAGCGTGCCGCACGGCGTTTCGGCCTCGACCCGGCCTCGGTGCCGGCCATGTCGCGAGCCGAATTCGCCGCCCGCGCGCTCGGCGCGATGCTGGAGGCGGCCGCGAGCGATCCGCACGGGCGGCTCTGCATCGACTACGCCGACCTGCCCGCCGCGGCGTGGAATCGCGTTGCCCCGCACTTCGGCCTCGAAACTGACTCGGCGGCAGTCGAACTCATGACCGAAGCGGCCCGCTTCTACTCCAAGGGGCGCCGCCTCTTTGCCGGCGACCGCCGCCGGATCACCGACGAGATGCGGACGGCCGCGCAGCGATACGCCGAACCCGGCTATCGCGCGCTCACGCCTTGACGGCGCTGACCAGCGTGTTGCGGACGAGCATCGACCCGGCGTCGGTCTCCGGCCCGGGCACCGGGCGACCGACCTGCCGGAGGTAATCGGCCAGCGAAACGCCGCTTGCTGTCCAGCCCCGGTTGCCGAACCATTCGGTGGCCGGCGCGCAGCGCTCGTTGTAGACGAGCTGGTAGAAGGGCCGCTGGTCCTCGCCGGCGGCCATCGCGGCGCGCTCCTCCTCGCGTTTGGCCTCGAATTCCCGCTGTTCCAGCGGCGCGCCGTCCTCGATGGCGGCGTGGCTGCCGGGGCCGGCCAGGCCGTCGATGCCGGTGAACAGCTGCTCCTGGGCGGCGGCCGGCAGATAGATCAGCAGGCCCTCGGCGATCCACGCCGAGGGCAGGGCCGGATCGAATCCGCCGTCCCGCAGGGCCGCCGGCCAGTCGTCGCGCAGGTCGACAGCGATCTCGCGGCGCAACGCGCGCGGCTGAGCACCCCGCTCGGTGAGCACCTCGCGCTTGAAGTCGAGGACCTGCGGGCGGTCCAGCTCGAAGATGGTCGTCGCGGCCGGCCAGTCCAGGCGGTAGGCGCGGGAATCCAGTCCCGCCGCCAGGATCACCACCTGCCGCACGCCCGCGGCGGCGGCCCGACGGAAGTACTCGTCGAAGTACCGGGTGCGGGCGCCCTGGAAGTTGACGAAAGGCTCGCCGAAGTCGGCCGTCTTGAGGTCGTGGTCGGGGGCGTTACCGTCCAGCACGTCGGCCCAGCGACCGCCGACGGCGCGGCAGAAGACCTCCGCGTAGGGGTCGACGGCCAGCGGGTCGGGCTTCTGGGCTTCCAGCGCCCGCGCGGTCGCGACGAACAACGCCGTGGAGCCGACACTTGTTGTGATGTCCCAGGTATCACCTTCGCTTCGCATTGGACCGAGAATACGCCGACGATCTGTGGCGGCCTTTCCCAGTAGAGCGTCAGCGGTTGTCTGCCCGACAGCGCGGCCCCGGGGGTGGTGCCGACTCGGCGCCCCAGGTTCCCGGCAAAAGTGGCGGGAACGGGCGGCCTCCGGACGCCTCGTCGCCCGGTGCGATCAATCCCGCCGCCCGCCCGGAACCCGCCCGGTGAGCGGTTCCGGCGATGCCCGACGTATCCGCCGCGTGCCCGGAAGCCGCCGTGGAGTCCGACAGCGAGTCCATCGAGGCATCGGGCCCTGCGTCCGGCGCAAGATCCATGTACTCGAAACCGCGGCCGAGCTGCCGGGAACCCACCCGTCGACGTCTGCGCCGGTGGGACTGTTCCGGGGCCGCCGCGACCGCCGCGGGTGTCGTGGCGATTTCCGGCTCGGCCGTTTTGCGCTTCGCACCGGCACCGGCGCCCGCCCGGTCGGGCATGCCCATGGCCCCCACCAGATAGGGAAAGGGGCCCGGGCCGGCAGTCGGCGGCGCCGGCGGTGATGGTGGGGCGTGCGGGGGTGGTGCGGGCGCCGTTGGAACCGAAGCCGGCAGCGGCGTCACGGCAGCGACGGTGGCCGGCGCGAGGGCCGGCACCGAGACCGGTGGCGGACTCAAGAGGGGGACGACCGGGGCGGGGGGCGCGACGGACACCGCAGGCGGGGGCGCGATGCCGGCGAGACCGGCCATCCCCGCAAAACCCCCGACCGCGCCGGTCGGCGCGGCCAGCAGCGGTGACGCCAGCGGCGTCAGGAGCCCATTTGCGCCCAGAAGATAAGTGACGTGGGCAATTTCCCACATGTAGTCGATGCCGATCTGCGTTCCGTAGATGAGAGAAACCCACAGCAGCATTTCGGGATTGTTGCCCGCTGCCGCTACGACCGTCGGCCAGTAAGCGGCGTAATAGCAGGGGTCCTGCACGAAAAGCTCCTGGTACGCGCCGGCCCACGTTATCGCCGGGATGTCAGTGGTGGGAAAGTTGTACTGCAGCTGGCTTGCCAGATTGGCAGGACTTTCGAGGAACCAGAACACCGCTCCGATCGATTGCCGGAGATCAGGCGGCAGGGACTGCTCGATGAGATCGTCTACGCCCGTGAAGAAATCCCATACCGATGGCAGGCGAAAATTCGCGATACGGGGGGCGGGGGTGGTCTGCGGCGTCGCCGCCGCCGCCGCGCCGGCCACACCCTGATACGTGGCCATCACGGTGGCGGCTTGAATCCACATCCGCGCGTAGTCGGCCTCGTTGAGCGCGATCGGAATCGTGTTGATACCGAAGAAATTCGTCGCCGCCAGCGCAGCGTGAGCGGCGTGATTGGAAGCCAGTTCCGCCAGCGTCGGCATGGCGGCCAGGGCAGTCGCGTAGGCGGCGGCGGCGGTTTCCAGTTCGGCGGCCCTCGCGGCGCTCTCGGCGCCGGACTGCATCAGCCATGCCAGGTACGGCTCATGTGCGGCGGCATAGGCCCCAGCCGTCGAGCCCTCCCAGTTTTCCGCCTGCACGGCGGTCAACAACGCGGCCAGCTCGTCGGCCGTCGCGGCATACGCAGCGCTCAGCGAGCGCCAGGATTCGGCGGCCGCCAACAGCGGGCCGGGCCCCGCGCCGTTGCTCAGCAGGGCCGAATGCACCTCGGGAGGCGAGGCCATCCAGATCGGGGCGGCTGGGCCGCCGGAGAGGGCGTGCAGCCTCATGACCGGTCAGCTTTCTCGGGGTGCACCGCCCCGGGCTAGCAGGACGCGATGACGCGAGTCTCCTGGCTCTCGGATCGCCGCTCGCCTCGCCTTCCAGCCTGTGGCCGTGGCTTATGAGGGTCGCTCCCCGATGACAGTGGCGGGACCGCGCCGGACTCACACCGGCTTCCTGCGTCGTCATCGCCTTACGGGAAGCAGTGTCTCATCCCGGCCCTGCGCAAGCCGCACCTGCCAGCACCTTGCAGGTGCGGCTTCGGCGGGATTAGCTTTCAGCACGCCGCTGACGCGACCGGGAAGGAGAGCGTCATGACCGACGTCGACACCGCCACCCCACCGATGATCGAGACCGAAGGTGGCGGACGGGAACAGCGCTGGTCGCTGCCGGCCGACGAACAAAGACTGCTGGATCTGATCCCCGTGTGCTTCGGCGAGTACCGGGAAGATATCTGGTTCGGCACCCTGATCGAGGGTGCGGCCTGGGAAGTGGCGGCGCCCAACGCACCCGAGCGCATCACGGTGAACGACGGGTACGTGACGGTTGACTTCGGCCGCTGGCATTTTCACCTCTGCATCGGCGAGCACCGGGCAAGCGGACCCGAGCTGGGCCGTATCCGCCGATGCGCTCGCGCCGAGCTGTATCGCCGGATCGGCGGTGACGGGTTCCCCACCTCGTGGGGCGTGCGGCTCCACAACGGCCGCGACGAACAGATAACGGCCGCGACGAACAGATGATGACGCTGCTGCTGCCGAACCCGTTCCTCACCAACGACCAGCAGCTTCGCGACGAGCCCGCGTGGGGACAGCTGGAATTGTGGGACCGGCTGCGGGCCACCTTCCCGGGGCTGAAGCCCGACCCACAGGATCGCACCGGCAAGGGCTTTCGACACGGCTGAACCGGTTCAGCTAGGCGCTCATCAGGTTTCGCGGCCGTAGCGGCGACGGAATTTCTCCACCTGCCCGGCGCTGTCGACGATCCGGCGGCTGCCCGTCCAGAACGGGTGCGAAGCCGAGGTGACCTCGACGACTACGACGGGATAGGTGCGTAGTCCGCGCGGCGTCTCCCATTCGATGGTGCGCGAACCGGTCACCGTCGATCGGGTCAGGAACATCGACCCGGTCGTGGCATCCAGAAAGACGACGGGATGGTAGTCGGGGTGAATCCCGGGCTTCATCAGCGATCCCCGTCACGGACGTGGGAGAGGTTGTCCTCGGCGGCTTCCGCCAGGTCCCCGCAGGGGTCTTCGTGCCAATCGCCGAACGGGTCGTCGTAGTGGCCCCAGTCCTGAGGAGAACAAAGCTCGTCGTCGGTGAGCAACGCGCCGTGGAGGGCATCGAGGATGTCGGTGGCGCTCGCGCCGCAGACCAGGATGGTCATCGCCGTGTGCCGGTCGCCGTAACGGTCGTCCCAGGCCAGTTCGGCGAAGGCTCGTCGCTCTGCATCGATGGCGGCCAGTTGGGGACCCGTCAGTGCGGCCAGCCACTTGCCGGCCGAACTGACACGCATTCCGCCGCCTGCGGATTCCAGCCACATCGCGTGTTCGGGCCGGTTGGCCAGCCAGACGCGCCCCCGTGTTCTGATGACGCCTTCGAGCAGCAGGTCCACGCACGCGTGCAGGCGGTGCGGATGGAAGGGGCGCCGAGCATTGAACTCGACCAGGCTGATCGGGCCACGCGAGTCCAGGGGTGGCTGTCCGGCCAGCAGTGGACCGTGCGGGTCGTCGCTTCGGCCCCGCCGCGCATCGCGGTACAAGCTGTTCAGCGCGTCCTCGATGCCGTCGGCACCCACGCGGATGCGGGCGCGCGGCGACAGACGGCGCAACACGGAGACAACGAAGGGGTTGGCCCGGTTGAGGACGGCCACGTCGGCGAATTCGCCCTGCCCGACCACCACTTGAGCCTGGGTGCGTCCGTCGCCGAGGAGGTCGTCGCCGAGCGCTTGGCTCAGCCACTCTGCCGAGTCGACACAGGTGACCACGGCTGCGATCGCCACGTCCAGGGCCGCAGGCCCGTCGATGTAGCCCGGGCCCACTCGCACCCGAACGTGGTCGATGGCCACGCAGATCGGTTCGGGTTCCAGCCAGGGCGCCAGGTGCACCACCACGCGGTCCACGTCGGCGCGGCGGTGGAGCTGGCGCAGCAACACCAGGAGGTCGTTGCGGATGGTGCACGACACGCAGCCGTGTACGAGTTCCAGCCCGCACTCGGTGCTGTTCATCGCGCCGTCCCGCAGGGTCATCAGGGTTCGCCGCACCACGTGACCGTCGAAACGATGCTCGACGACAGTGGTTCCGGGCTTACTCAGCAGCTTCCCCACAACCGGATCGGTGTGTGTCTGGCCGGCGACCAGGATGACGGGCGTCCGCATCGTCCTCCTTATTGGTAATCATTTTCATTAAGACTGCTTGTACGGTACCGTCTCCGGCGAGGCTTGTCGAAAACGATTTTCAATAAGCGGTCAAGGAGGCTGCCCGTGTCTGCTCGTTGCCAGGTGACCGGCCGGACCCCGGGTTTCGGTAACGCGGTATCGCATTCCCATCGCCGAACCCGCCGGCGCTGGTCCCCCAACGTCCAGCTCAAGACTTACTACCTGCCGTCGGAGGACCGCCGGATTCGGCTTCGGGTCAGCGCCAAGGGCATCAAGGTCATCGACCGCGACGGCATCGAGGCCGTCGTGGCGAGGCTGCGCCGGGAAGGGCAGCGAATCTGATGGCGCGCAACGAGATCCGCACGACCGTCAAGCTGCGGTCCACGGCGGGCACCGGCTACACCTACGTGACCCGCAAGAACCGGCGCAGCGACCCGGACCGGCTGGTACTGCGCAAGTACGACCCGGTGCTTCGCCGCCACGTCGAATTCCGCGAGGAGCGCTGAACATGGCGAAGAAGTCCAAGATCGTCAAGAACGATCGGCGTCGCGCGGTGGTGGCGCGTTACGCCGAGCGCCGCGCCGCGCTCAAAGAGATCATCCGCTCACCATCGAGCACCGGTGCGCAACGGGCGGCGGCACAAACAGAGCTGGCACGCCAGCCGCGCGACGCCAGCGCGGTGCGCGTGCGCAACCGCGATGCCGTCGACGGGCGTCCGCGCGGGCACCTGCGCAAATTCGGGCTCTCCCGGGTACGCGTCCGTGAACTGGCCCATGTCGGGCAGCTGCCCGGGGTGCGCAAGGCGAGCTGGTGATGGCCAAGAAAACTCAGCGCCCGCGTCGCCCCGCTCGGCCGGGCCTCAAGTCCGGCAAGAAGAACCTGCTCGCCAGCCTCGGGCTCACCGCCGTCGACTACAAGGACACCACCACGCTGCGGGTGTTCATCTCCGAACGAGGCAAGATCCGTTCCCGCCAGGTCACCGGCCTGACCGTCCAACAGCAAAGACAGGTCGCGACCGCCATCAAAAACGCCCGCGAAATGGCGCTGCTCCCGTACCCGGGACAGGGCGTCAGCCGGTGACGGCCCCGCACCGCGGCACCGACCGTCCCTTCACCGTGATCGTGTGCGCCGCCTGTGCGAGCGGCCTCGAACTCTCGGTGGTCAACGAACTACGGCCCACAATCCGGTGCTGCCCACATGCCATGCTCGTCTCCGCCGCCTGCATGCTGGGAACGCTCACCTGCGCGGCGCGACCGGCCGGATGCGGCGTCATGGCCGTGGTACAGCCCTGCACGAATGAACGGGAGGCGTGCGGCCCGCCGCACTGGATCGGCCCCATCACCGGCCACGCCCAGGCGGCCGCCCTGCGCGATTGGCTGGAGCTCGGGGAATGGGAAAGCACGCCCTTGCCGAAGCAGCTCGGCGCATTTCAGATTTGGGCGGTCAACTCGAGTCGATGCAACTGAGGTAGCCGACGAGCCGCGCTAGACATCCCGCCGTTCGCCGGCACCCCGGCGGCCGTCGGCATTCCAGGTGCCCGGCATCATCGGGGCCTTCGGGCTACCGCCGAACCCGTCGCCGGCCAGAGAGGTCAGCCCCGCGGCCGCCCCGACCGCGTCCTTGTGCGCCCTGCCGGCGAACCCGAGGCCTCCGGCACCCCGATCCGAGGCGATGGCCTCGCCGTTCGAGGTTGCTTCCCAGGCCGGTTCGACGTCGAAGTCCATGCTCAGGAACTCGTCGCCGTGGTCAGGCTGCTTCGCCCGCCTGCGCCGCCGCGCACGCGCCGCTTCCCGCGCGGACGCCGCGGCCGCGACGGCCGCGCTGTCGGGCTCCGGCGCTTTCCGTTTCGCACTCGAACTCGCCCGGGCGCTCATTCCCGAATCGAATCCGACGCCCGGGGGCACCGCGTACGGAGGGAAGAACCCCGCCGCGGACGCGGGAGCGGGCGGCGGCGCCGGCGCGGAACCCGGGGAAGCGGGCGGGCTCGACGGTGTGGGCGCCGGGCCCGCCGCCGAGGCGGGCACCGCCGGCGCCGCGATCGTCGGGGCCACGGGGGCCAGGGGCAGCATTACGGGCGGTGGCGGCGTGGGCACGACGGCCGCGACCGGGTGGACGGCGGCCAGTCCCGCCAGCCCCGCCAGGCCGCCCACAGCTCCCAGGGGAGCGAGGGCGGGGAGGGCGGCAAGGGCCAGCCCCGGATTGCTGACCGCGTAGGCCGCCACTTCCAATATGTGGGTCGGGATGTCGAAGAAAAGCCAGCTGCCGAGCCACTGAAACGCCAGCACCGGATTTTGCGTCAGGTCCACCAGGAAATTCTGGAAGTCCTCGAACAGTTCGAGGCTGCGAGCGACCCAGTACATCGCCTGACCCGGGTTCGCATAGGTGTCATAGGTGGCCCCGTTGATCGTCCCGCCGGCCGGATCCCAATTGATGCCCACGTGCTGCAGGATGTTGGCGATCACGTTGTCGAACGGGAGGTCGATCGTCGGGTCGTGCGCCACCTGGGTGTTCGAGACACCGACGGATTGCAGAATGTTCTGGAACCACTGCGGTAGCCCCAGCGGGTTGTTGCTCTGGATGTTGCTGTTCAGGATGTTGAGAATGTCCTGCTGGATATTGAGCGGATTTTGCAAGAACTGTTCGATCTGCTGCACGAATCCCTGCAGCGGATTGGACGCCGCCGAGAACTGCGCCAGGTTTGGCGTTCCGGTTTTGCGGATCGGCGGCGCCGGGCCGGTTTGCGGCGTGGATGCCAGCGCCGTACCCGAGACCGCGTGATAAGTGGCCATCGTGGTGGCGGCCTGGACCCACATCCGCGCATAGTCGGCCTCGTTGACCGCGATCGGGATGGTGTTGATCCCGAAGAAGTTGGTCGCCAACAAGATCCCGTGGATGGCGTGGTTGGTGGCCAGCTCCGCCAGGGTGGGCATTGCCGCCAGCGCGGCGGTGTAGGCGGCGGCCGAAACCTCGTGCTGGGCGGCCGTGACCGCGCTGTCGGCGCTTGCCCGCATCAGCCACGTCACATACGGCGCATTGGCGCCCACATAGGACTCGGCGCTCGACCCCTCCCACGCGCCGGCCTGCACCGTCCCCAGCAGTGCCGTGAGTTCCTCTGCGGCCGTGGCGTATTCGGCGCTCAGCGAGTTCCATGCCCCCGCGGCCGCCATCAGCGACCCCGGCCCCGGCCCACTGCTCAACAGGGCCGAGTGCACCTCCGGCGGTGCGGCCATCCAGATCGGTGCCGTCATCGTCAGTCGCCCTTCCCGGTCACTGCCGGAAAGCTTAATGACAATGGTTGTCGTTAACAACAAGACGCCCCGCCCCCTCCGGTTCGGCAGCTGAAGAGCGGTGATGCCTGTGATGCGGTATTGTTGTCATCATGCGCACCACCGTGTCGATCTCCGACGAACTGCTCGCAGCGGCCAAGCGCCGGGCCCGCGAGCGTGGTCAATCGCTGGGTTCGGTGATCGAGGACGCCCTGCGCCGCGAACTCGCCGCAGTTCCGGGCGGCTCGGCCCGGCCGGCCGTGCCGGTTTTCCAGGGCGGCACCGGCGCGCGGCCGGGGATCGACCTGACCTCCAACCGCGCGCTGGCCGAGCTTCTCGACGAGGGCCGCGACCTCGACGCCCTCAAGTAGATGCTGCTGCTCGACGTCAACGTGCTGCTGGCCGCGCATCGCGGCGACCACCCGCAGCACGACGGCGTCCGCCCCTGGTTCGATCGGTTGCTCGCGGGTGACGACCAGTTCACGGTGCCGAATGTCGTGTGGGCGTCGTTTCTGCGCTTGGCGACGAACCGTCGTATCTTCGAGATCCCCACGCCGCGGGACGAGGCGTTCGCATTCATCGACGCAGTCGTCGCCCAGCCCCACCACCTGCCGACGGGCCCCGGCCCACGACACCTCGCGCTGCTGCGGCGCGCCTGCGAGGAGGCCGACGCCTCCGGAGACCTGATTCCCGACGCCGTACTCGCGGCCCTCGCCGTCGAACACCACTGCGACGTGGCGACTTTGGACCGGGACTTCGCGCGGTTTGCCTCGCTGCGGGCGGTCAGACCAGGGGCCGGCCCGTCCTGATCCGGCGGTCGACGTCCCAGAGCAGGACGTTGAACGGGAACTGTCGGACGAACCGCGGCATCAGACGATTGGCCGTGCCCAGCGCGCCCATCAGCCGGTCGAACCGGCGCTGCTTGGCGGCGTCCCACGGCAGCCGCATCTCGTCGCGGAACCGCTGCGGCAGAAAGCCGGTGGTGATCAGCAGCGCCAGGTTGTCCATCATGTGCTGTAACGGGCCCGGCAGCACGACGCCGCGCATGCGCCCGGCCGCGATGGGGAACAGGTAGCCCCGCACGGCGTCGTCGATGTGCACCTGGGCCAGCGACTCCTGCCAGTACCGGTCGAAGGCCGCACGGTCGGCCGGCCACATCTGCGGCGGCACCTGCAGCGTGGTCGCCAGCGTCATGCCCTCGCGGTAATGGCGGTCGGCGTCGCGCTCGTCGAGCTCACCGACGAAGATGCGGTGGACGTCGAGCCCGCCCTTGTACAGGCAAGCGCCCACCCACAGCTGCAGGTCCACGTCGAAGGCGTTGTAGGGCACCGGGCTTTCGGGGGTGGAGTACACCTGCGCATGCGCCCGGTTCACCGCGCGACGGAAGGCGTCCTTCTGCGCGGGGCTGCCCGCGGTGGCCACCGCGAGGTAGGTGAAGGTGGTCCGCGCCCGCTTGATCGGGTGCAGGTCCACCCGGCCGCTTTCGACGCGGCTCTCCATGACCCCGTAGCCCACCCCGGGCCGGGCCAGCTGCATGATCACGTTGGCCGGGCCGGCCAGCAGGGCCACGCCCATCAAGCCCTCGTCCATCCCCGGCCCCCGCCGCCGGGTGCGACGGGGCGGGTCGGTGACCGCGCGTTCGACGTGCGGCGTCGCTTGGCGAACCGGCTGGTGAATCGCCATGCTTGACCTCCCGGGGCGCCCGTCGCACCGAATGTGCGAACGCTTGTTTCCTGATATTGTCCGCGGTCGCGCCCGGTGTCAAGATGGTGCCCGTGGCCGGGGAGTCCGAGGCGTCGAGCGTGCGACCCTACGGCGGCGTCGACGCCGCCGCGCGGGTCGCCGCGCGGCGGTCCCGGCTCCTGGCGGCCGGCCTGGACCTGCTGGGGGCCGAGCGGCAGGACATCTCGGCGCTCACCGTGCGCGGCGTCTGCCGGCACGCCGGCCTGGCCGCCCGCTACTTCTACGAGAGCTTCGCCGACAAGGACGCGTTCGTGGGCTGCGTGTTCGACTGGGTGGTCGCCGATCTGGCCGCCACCACCCAGGCCGCGGTGGCCGCGGTACCGGCGCCACAGCAGACCCGCGCGGGGATGGCCAACATCGTGCGCACTGTCGCCGGCGACGCCCGCGTCGGGCGCCTGCTGTTCAGCACCCAGCTAGCCGATCCGGTCGTGGTGCGCAAACGCGCTGAGTCCAACGCCCTGTTCGCCATGCTCTCGGGTCAGCACGTCGGCGATGCACTGCAGGTACCGGCCAACGACCGCATCAAGGCCGCGGCGCACTTCGTGGTCGGCGGCGTCGGGCAGACCCTCAGCGCCTGGCTGGCCGGCGACGTCCGGCTCGAGCCGGACGAGCTCGTCGACCAGCTGGCCTCGCTGCTAGACGAACTCGCCGAACCAAACCTGTACCGGGTCAGGGAAAAAGAGGTCTCAGGGACGAAGGGGTAGGGCGCCACAGGCACATCCCCGGATCCAGCCGCCACAACCTCATCATCGTGAGGCATGACGCGCTGCACGCCGAAGATCGGGAACACCGCCAATGGCACCTCGATCAGCAGCACGGTGACGAGCGACAACCGGAGGTCCCTGGGCCCGGCGGTCACCAGGTCGAACCACGCGTCGCAGATCAGACACACCGGTGGTGAAGGCGGCCAGCACCAGCAGCCGGCGGCGCAGGTAGCCGAGCACCGCGGTGGCCAGCATGAACCCGACCAGCAGGATATCGAATCCGACGTAGTTCGGGGGCAGCGTCACGGACAGGTAGGCCGACCAGGGCACCAACGCGACCGAGCCGCCGATCATCAGACCCACCGGATACGCCGCACGCGGTTGAGGAAGGCGGGATCGATCACGTCGCTCAGGGGCTGCTCCTGGCGGGAGACCAGTTCCCGGCATTGCCCGTGCGTCAGCGCCGCGATCTGGGCGTCGGTCATCTCCGGTCGGCCGCGGTCTTTGGCACGGCCCGCTTGTCACTCGCCCCGAATTCCTTTATTCAGCAAGCGAATTCCAGCGTGATGCCATCGGAATCCTGGAAGTAGAACGATCGACACCTGACGCTCGCTCTTGCTCACCGCGCTGGTGATGTCCCCGATGCCCGGGATGGCCCCCGGCGACGACACCCCCGCGACCCGGTCCGGCGCGTCGGCGAACCAGAAGAACGCGACGCAGTCGCCGTTGCCGGCGTCGAAGAAGAAGTGCTGCCCCTGCCCGTCGGGCAGATCGAGGGACTTGATCAGCGGCATGCCCAGGACGTTGGTGCAGAAGTCCACGGTCGAGCTCGAATTCGCCGTTGGTGTTGTGCGGCTTGATCATCGTGCGGCTCCCCTCGGTCCCGGCGTCGGACTCGGTGGCCAAGATCAAAATCTGAATCTACATCGGATTCAGCCTTGATCCAAGGGGATCCAAGGGGAGGTGCGCCCGATGCCGATTGCGGCCGGAACCGGGCCGGGATATGACCAATCCCAATCGCTTTCTTGCACCGAGGGACGCTGAATTGAGCCGTCACACCGCCGCGGGGGTCATCCGCGAATTCGTCGGACTACCCTCACCCACCGCCCGGCGCGCCAGCGCCGGCGGCCATCCGTGTCAGGGCCCGTACCACCGCGCATCGGACGCAAGCCGAAGGTGGCCATGATCGCCACGCACTACCAGATCGACTTCTCCGAGCATTACCCGGCGGACTACCTGGCCACCCGCGGCATCGGGTTCCTGTTCTGGGACAACAGGTTTCGCGGCTTCGAGTCCAGCTTCCCGCTCGACCACGCGCCGGTCGACATCGGCGTCGGTGTGCGCTGGCTGCGCAAGACGCAAGGGGTGGATACCAGTCGCAGGCGGTCGAGCCCAATGTCACCCCGGCCGGCCGGAGGTGCTCACCGCCTGGATGGACGCCGCGGTGGCCGACGAAACGACCCGGTCGCCACCGATCCCGACCTCGACCTGTTCGACGAGCGTAACGGGCCCCCGTACTCGCCGGAGTTCGTCGCCCGCTACCGCTCGGCACAGGCCGCGCGCAACCACGCCATCACCGACTGGGCCGAGTCGGAACTCAAACGCGTTCGTGCCGCGGGGTTTTCCGACCGACCTTCGCCGTGATGCGGACCTCGGCCGATCCGCGCATGGTCGATCCCGCGATCGAGCCGAGCAAGCGGGCACCGAACTCGTGCTACGCCGGCATCCCGGCCAAGGCCAACCGCTCCGCGCAGGGCATGTGGAGTCTGCGGACCGCCCAGACCCGCGCCGAACCGCACCTGGCCCGCATCACCTGCCCGGCGCTGGTGATCAATGCCGACGCCGACACCCGCGTCTTGCCCTCCGACGCCCGGCGCATCCACGCCGCGTTGGCCGGCACCGACAAAGAGCGGGTCTCGATCGACAGCGACCACTACTTCACCACCCCGGGCGCCCGCAGCGAGCAGGCCGACATCATCGCCAGACGCTGGCGTTGAGACCGCTGACCCCGCCGCGGGACCGTTGGCTAGATTGAAGGATGCTTGGCCGTAACCCGCGAGGGAATACCTCACCACGAGATTTGAGTACAAGCCCAGCAAAGCAATGGAAGGCACGTAATGCCGATCGCGATAACTCCTGAGCACCGAGACCTGGCCGATTCGGTGCGAGCCCTGGTGGCGCGGGTGGCGCCGTCCGAGGTCCTGCACGAGGCCCTGGAGACCACACCGGACTCGCCCCTGCAAAACCCCCCGCCGTACTGGCGGGCGGCGGCCGAACAGGGGCTGCAGGGTGTCCATCTATCCGAGTCGGTCGGCGGACAGGGTTTCGGCATCCTCGAATTGGCCATCGTGCTGGCCGAGTTCGGTTATGGGGCGGTGCCCGGCCCGTTCGTGCCGTCCGCGATCGCCGGCGCACTGATCTCCGCGCACGACGCCGGGGCCAAGGTGCTATCCGAACTGGCCTCCGGCGCGGCCATCGCCGCCTACGCGCTCGATTCCGGACTGACCGCGACCCGGCACGGCCCGAACAACGATACGTTGGTGATCCGCGGCGAGGTGCGCGCCGTCCCGGCGGCTGCGCAGGCCTCCGTGCTGGTCCTGCCGGTGGCGATCGACAGCGGCGACGAGTGGGTGGTGCTGCGCGCCGAGCAGCTCGAGATCGTGCCGGTCAAGAGCATCGACCCGCTGCGCCCCGTCGCCCACGTGCGCGCCAACGCCGTCGAGGTCGGCGACGACGCCCTGTTGAGCAACCTGGGCATGGCCACCGCGCACGCGCTGATGTCGACCCTGCTGTCGGCGGAGGCCGTCGGCGTGGCGCGCTGGGCCACCGACACGGCGTCGGCCTACGCCAAGATCCGTGAGCAGTTCGGCCGGCCGATCGGCCAGTTCCAGGCCATCAAGCACAAGTGCGCGGAGATGACGGCCGACACCGAGCGGGCCACCGCCGCGGTGTGGGATGCCGCCCGCGCCCTCGACGAGGCGCGCGAAGCCGGTGAAGACGGTTGGGACATCGCGGCTTCCCACGTCGAGTTCGCGGCCGCGGTCGCGGCCACTTTGGCGCCCGCGGCCGCGCAGCGCTGCGCCCAGGACTGCATCCAGGTGCACGGCGGCATCGGTTTCACCTGGGAGCACGACACCAACGTCTACTACCGCCGGGCGCTGATGCTGGCCGCCTGCTTCGGCCGCCGGACCGAATACCCGCAGAAGGTCGTGGACACGGCGACCACCACGGGCATGCGCCCGGTGGACATCGACCTGGACCCCGATACCGAGAAGCTGCGGGCCGAGATCCGGTCCGAGGTCGCCGCGCTCAAGGAGATGGACCGCGAGTCGCGCAAGATCGCGATCGCCGAAGCGGGCTGGGTGCTGCCGTATCTGCCCAAGCCGTGGGGCCGGGCGTCGAGCCCGGTCGAGCAGGTCATCATCGCCCAGGAGTTCAGCACCGGGCGGGTCCGCCGGCCGCAGGTCGGCATCGCCGCGTGGATCATCCCCTCCATCGTCGCGTTCGGCACCGAAGAGCAGAAGCAGCGGTTCTTGCCGCCGACCTTCCGGGGCGACATGATCTGGTGTCAGCTGTTCTCCGAGCCGGGCGCCGGGTCGGACCTGGCCGGGCTGTCCACCAAGGCGACGCGCACCGACGGGGGCTGGCGCATCACCGGGCAGAAGATCTGGACCACCGCCGCGCAGCTCTCGCAGTGGGGCGCGCTGCTGGCGCGGACCGACCCGAGCGCCCCGAAACACAACGGCATCACGTACTTCCTGCTGGACATGAAGAGCGAGGGCGTCACGGTCACGCCGCTGCGCGAGCTCACCGGCAACGCGCTGTTCAACACCGTGTACATCGACGATGTGTTCGTGCCGGACGAGTGTGTGCTCGGCGAGGCCAACCGCGGCTGGGAGGTCAGCCGCAATACCTTGACCGCGGAACGGGTTTCGCTGGGCAGCAGCGACGCGAACTTCCTGGCGAGCCTGCCCGAGTTCGTCGACTTCGTCCGCGACGGCCAGTTCGACCAGGTCGGCCAGCACCGCGCCGGCCAGCTGATCGCCGAGGGGCATGCCGCCAAGGTGCTCAACCTGCGCTCCACGCTGCTGACCCTGGCCGGTGGTGACGCGATGCCCTCGGCGGCGATTTCCAAGCTGCTGTCGATGCGCACCGGCCAGGGCTATGCCGAATTCGCGGTGTCGTCCTTCGGCACCGACGCCGCGATCGGTGACACCGCCGAGCTGCCGGGCAAGTGGGGCGAGTACCTGCTGGCCAGCCGCGCCACCACCATCTACGGCGGCACCTCGGAGGTGCAGCTCAACATCATCGCCGAAAGGCTGCTGGGCCTGCCGCGGGATCCCTAGTTCGCGCCCGGAAAGGGCCATGCCGACCCGACGTCGGTCGGATCGGCATGGTTCCCCCCCAACTGGCGCCGGTCAAGCCACTTGCGGCAGGACGTGGTTTGCCGGCACCGCCGGTGGCGGTCTACTGACCACCATCGGTCCCACAGCGCCCGTGGCGCCAGAACCCGCCGCCGTGGCCGCAGCCGCGTCCACTCCGGTGAGACCCCGCCCCCCTGTGGCGGGACCGGCCGGAGGCTCGGCTGGGCCGTGCGACGCGGCGGGGGCGAAGCCCGTGCCGGGCGCCGGTGCGGGAGCGGCTTCGGCCGCGGACATGGCCGGCCGGCGCATCGTCGGTGGGAGGTTGTTCATCGGGCGGGCCCCTCCTAACGCTGTCGGCGCTATGCCGAAAACGTTACTCAAGGCAATGGCGCGCAAGCAATAGAGAAGGCGAAAAACCCGCTGTGAATTAAGTCGCAGACCATACCGAAAAGGGATGGCTTTTTACGCGAAATGGGAAGCACTGATTTCAGTGGATCATGCGACGCCACAATCGCGCCCGCCCAGACGAATAACCCAGTTAGAAGGTGGTCTACTGATCCCCCGGCACAGCCGTACGGAACTCAGTAAACCCGCGTCATCGTATTTCAAGAGACCGGCGGGAATTGGTGCGGCGAGGCAATTATCCGTCGGTCCAATAATGCGCGTTGCTGAGCGGAAGCCTTTTGCCGCGGACTATTTGACATTGCGAATTCGACGGCACCCGGCCGCCGTCTTGTCGCTGTGCGGAGGTTTGCCGGCCGAGGACGCGACTCGCGCGGTGATCGGTGAGAGAATCAGTATCGACTGACCGTAGTGCCGATTGGATTGGCCACTCATGGGAGGACGATCGCCACAGTGAACCTCAACCCAGGCCACGTCGGACCCGGTGGTGGAACCTTCCGCGCCCCGCCACCGGGCGCCGCGTCCCCCTCCGACGCCGCGCCTACCGAGCGCATCACCGGCTTCCGGCCGCAGCGTCCGCAGCGCCCGGCCAGCCCACCGGCGGCCGAGCAGCCGTCACGCGGCCGCCGGATCCGCCGCACCGTCGACCTGCCGGCGGCCACCCACCGGGCCCTCGACATCTGGCAGCGCAACGCGGCCGACCGGCTGGGCGTCGCCCGCGTCACCGGACAGGAGGTCATCTCCGCGCTGATCGACCAGCTGCTGGCCGACCCTAAGCTCACGGCCCAGATCACCCGCGCCATCCAGGAGCGGCGCTGACGCCGCGGCTACGGGAACGCCTCAGTCGACCTGCATCTCGCGCAGTTCGCGCTTGAGGATCTTGCCCGTCGGGTTGCGCGGCAGCTCCTCGAGGAAGATCACTTCGCGCGGCACCTTGTAGCGCGCCAGGTGGTCGCGCACGTATCCCTTGATGGCGTCCTCGTCGACCTGAGCGCCGTCCTTCCTGACCACGAAGGCGCGCAGCCGGTGGCCCCACTCCTTGTCGTCGACGCCGATCGCCGTCGCCTCCACCACGTCGGGGTGCCCGCTGATCAGGTCCTCGACCTCGGCGGGGAAGACGTTCTCGCCGCCGGAAACGATCATCTCGTCGTCGCGCCCGCTGACGTACAGCAGGCCGTACTCGTCGAAGTAGCCGACGTCTCCCGACGACAGCAATCCGTCGATGATCTGCTTGTTCCCGCCGCCGGTGTAGCCCGAGAACGGGAAGGTGTTGCCGACGAAGATCCTGCCGACCTCGCCCCGCGGCAGCTCCCTGCCGTTGTCGTCGAAGATCTTGACCTTCACACCCTTGACGACCGGACCGACCGTCGCCGCGTTGCGTTCCAGGTCGTGCGGGCCGGCGATCGTGGCGAACGCGATCTCGGTGGAGCCGTACATGTTGTAGACGACCGGGCCCAGGTCCTTCAGCGCCCGGGCCGCCAGCTCGGCGCCCAGTTGCGATCCGGAGACGAACACGATCCGCAGGCTGGACAGGTCGGGCTTGGTGTCCATCTTCTCGATGGTGTCCAGGATGCGCGACAGCATTACCGGGACCACCACCATGGCGGTCACCTTGTGATTCTCGATGTCCTCGAGCACCAGCGGCGGCTTGAACTTTCGCCGCAGCACCAGCGTCGACCCCAAAAACATCGCGATGGTGCCGTGCAGAAAGCCGAGCGCGTGGAACATCGGCGCGGGCAGCGATGTCACCTCGCCCGCCTTGAACGGCACGTGCGACAGGATGCCGCCGATCGGCGCCAGCGTCGGTGGAGTGCTGCGGTTGGCGCCCTTCGGCGTGCCGGTCGTCCCGCTGGTCAGGATGATGATCGACGCGTGCCTGCCCGCCTTCGGGGCGGGCGATTTGCTGCTGCGCGCGATCAGATCGGCCAGGGTTTCGTCGGTGCTGCCGGACGGCTCGTCGGCGTCCGGGTTGACGCCCAGCGCCCGTATCTTGCCCAGCGGCGGCTCGGCCTTGCTGACGGCGTTGGTGTACTCGTCGTCGTAGATGATGACCTTGGCGCCCTCGCGCTCGGACACCTCTTTGATCTGCGGCCCGGAGAACTCGCTGTTGAGCAGGATGATGCGGGCGCCCACCCGGGCGCACCCGAAGTAGGCGATCAGGAACCACCGGTGGTTGCGGGCCAGCACGGCCACACCGTCGCCGGCCTTCACGCCCTTGCCGATCAGGCCGTTGGCCACGGCGTGGGCCGCCTCGTCGAGCTCGCGGTAGGTGAACTCGCCGTCTTCGTCGATGCAGGCGGCGCGGTCGGGCGTGCGCCTGGCGTTCAGCGACGGCAGCATGCCGAACTCGCCCCACTTGTAGATGTCGGCGGCCATCGCGGCGTAGTTCTGCGGCGGTTCCAGCCGAAACACCCCCGACTCGATGATGCGGCGCAGGTAGTGCAGTTCGGCTGAGCCGCGCTCGAGGTACTGCTGGACTTTCGCCACGGTTTGCCCGGGCAGGCCGAGGAGATTAGGCATGACTTCACCATATGTGACGCCCGTCGCAATGCGACCGGAAAATCCCGCCGAATTAGCATGGACGCCATGTCCGGTCCGGTTTCGCTGGAGGTGGCCGGACGCGAGGTCGCCGTCACCCATCCGGACAGGGTGATCTTTCCCGCCCACGACCGCCGGCCGCCCCACACCAAGCTCGACCTGGTCCGCTACTACCTGTCGGTGTCGGAGGGCGCGCTGCGCGGTGTGGCGGGCCGCCCGATGATCTTGAAACGCTTCGTCAAGGGCATCGCGGAGGAAGCGGTGTTCCAGAAGCGCGCCCCGAAGAACCGCCCGGACTGGGTCGACGTCGCCGAACTGCGCTACGCGCGGGGCACGTCCGCCGCCGAGGCCGTGATCCGCGACGCGGCCGGGCTGGCCTGGGTGGTCAACCTGGGGTGCATCGACCTCAACCCGCATCCGGTGCTCGCCGGCGACCTCGACCATCCCGACGAGCTGCGGGTCGACCTCGATCCGATGCCGGGGGTCGGCTGGGGCCAGATCGTCGACGTCGCCTTCGCGGCCCGCGAGGTCCTCGAGGACCACGGCCTGGTCGCGTGGCCGAAGACGTCGGGGTCGCGGGGCTTTCACATCTACGCCCGCATCGCCCCCCGTTGGGGTTTCCGGCAGGTGCGCCTGGCCGGGCAGGCCGTGGCGCGCGAGGTCGAGCGAAGGGTGCCCGACGCGGCCACCAGCCGCTGGTGGAAAGAGGAACGCCAGGGGGTGTTCGTCGATTTCAACCAGAACGCCAAGGACCGCACGGTCGCGTCGGCGTATTCGGTGCGGGCGACCCCGGACGCCCGGGTGTCGACCCCGCTGCACTGGGACGAAGTCGCCGACTGCGACCCGGGGTCCTTCACCGTCGACACCGTGCCCGGCCGGTTCGCCGGCGCGGGCGATCCCTGGGCCGGCATGGACGACGCGGCCGGCGACTTGGACCTCCTGTTGATGCTGGCCGAGGAACTGGGACCGCCCGAGCGCGCCCCGAAGGGCGCGAAGAAGACAGCCCCGCTCATCGAGATCGCTCGCACCAGAACCCGGGACGAGGCGATGGCCGCGCTGGACACCTGGCGCGAGCGGTATCCGGCCGCGGCCGGGCTGCTGGCACCGGCCGACGTCCTCATCGACGGCATGCGGGGGCCGAGCTCGATCTGGTACCGCATCCGGATCAACCTGCAGCACGTTCCCGTGGACGAGCGGCCACCGCAGGAAGAGCTGATCGCGGACTACTCCCCCTGGGACGCCCGCCGGGACCGCTAGACGCCGTGGCGCGCCATCGCGTTGCCCGTGCGCAGGTAGCGGTAACAGGTGACGGCCAGCAGGACGACGAAGAACGCCAGGTAGAACCCCAGCACGGGCTGGATGTCGCCGAACTGCGCCTTCGGCGAGGCGTAGACCAGCGGCACGACGAACCCACCGAAGGCGCCGACCGCCGAGCGGCGCATCTGCACCATCGTGTCCGGGTCGCCGCCGGCGAGCTCGCCATTGACCTTGAAGATCCGCGAGATCATCCGGTACGTCGACCCGTTGCCGATGCCGGTGGCGACGAACAGGAACATGAAGCTGGCGAAGAACGGCGGCAGATTCCTGGCGTCCACCGACCACAGCGCGGCGACCGCGCCGGCGGCGAGCATGACGAAGCTCGCGGCGGTGATGCGGGCCCCGCCGACCCGGTCGACGAGCTTGCCGCCCAGCGGACGGATGACCGAGCCGATGCCGGCACCCAGAAATGCCCAGGTCAGTGCGATGTCACCGCGGCCGAAGACGGTCTTGAGCAGCGTCGGGAAGGCCGCGGAGTAGCCGATGAAGGAGCCGAACGTGCCGATGTACAGCAGCGACAGGATCCAGGTGTCGGCGTCCCGCAACGACTGCCACACCGGCTTCACGTCGGCTCCCCCCTTTTCGGAGGCCTCGCTGAGGTTGTCCATGAAAAAGAACGCGCACACCGAGGCCGCCACGGCCAGCGGCACGTAGAACAGCCCGGCCCGCGCGAGCGCCACACCGCCGCCGGCGGCATTCAGGCCCAGCGCCCAACCCTTGTCCCGCTCCGGATAGAAGAACGAGATGTTGGCCGCGGCACGTAGCTGGCCCCGAACGGCCAGAACGGCTCGACGCTAAAGACGCGCTGTTACCGGTTTGGGCGTCCACCGTTACGGGGGGATCACATCGAGGCCCAACGGGCGGGCCGCGACGACGCGGCACCCGGGCGGGGACGCGATACTCTCACGCGGTGCGACAGGGATGGAATCGACGGCGATTCTTGCAGCTCGCAGGCGCCACCGGGGCCGCCGCCGTCACCGGCGCGTCGCCCGCGTGCTCGTCACGCAAACCGGCCGCGGGTCCCGCCGGCGGCGGGCCGGTGACGATCAAGCACCTCTTCGGCGAGACGGTCGTCAAGGAGCCGCCCAAGCGCTTGGTCAGTGCCGGCTACACCGAGCAGGACGACCTGCTCGCGGTCGGCGTGGTGCCCGTCGCCGTAACCAACTGGTTCGGCGACGAGCCGTTCGCGGTGTGGCCGTGGGCCCGGCCGAAGCTGGGCCCGGCACAACCGGTGGTGCTCAGCCTCGACAACGGCATCCAGGTCGACCGGATCGCCAAGCTCAAACCCGACCTCATCGTGGCCATCAACGCCGGAGTCGACGCGGACACCTACCAGAAGCTGACGGCGATCGCCCCCACCCTGCCGCAGGCGGGCGGAGACGCGTTCTTCGAGCCGTGGCGGGTCCAGGCCGCGGCGATCGGCCAGGCGGTGTTCCAGGCGGAGCGAATGAAGTCCCTCGTCGACAGCGTCGATGCGAAGTTCGCCGCCGTCGCCCAGCAGAACCCGCACTGGAAGGACAAGAAGGTCCTGCTGATGCACGGCAGGCTGTGGCAGGGCACCGTGGTCGCCACGACGGCGGGCTGGCGGACCGACTTCCTGACCGCCATGGGCCTGGTCGTCGCCGACAGCATCAAACCCTTCGGCAGCGGCTACCGCGCCGTCATCCCGCGCGACCACATCAAAGCGGTGCTCGATTCCGCGGACGTGGTGATCTGGACGACCGAGAGCCCGGAGGACCAGCAGGCGCTGCTGGCCGACCCGGAGGTGGCCGCATCTGCGGCGACCGCGCAGCATCGCCACGTCTTCACCTCCAAGGATCAGGCCGGCGCGATCGCCTTCTCGTCGACGCTCAGCTACCCGCTGGTCGCCGAGCAACTACCCCCACAGATCGGCAGGATCCTCGGCTGAACGGCGCCCGGCGGCGCGTCGTTTGAGCGTTCGGTAAGGCACCTCTGGCAGTGTTCGAAAATCGCTCGTCCGCAGGTGGATGCGGGGTTACCGTCGAGTAATGAGCGTGACCGATCTCCCCACGGACCTGCCGACGGACCTGGTCGGCAACACCGTTCTCGACTACGGCGACCACGCGCTGATGGTGCAGTGCGGCAACACCGCCGACGTCCTGGCATGGGTCGCGGCGCTGCGGGCCGCCGCACTGCCGGGCGTGGTCGACATCGTTCCCGCGGCCCGCACGGTGCTGGTGAAACTCGACGGGCCCCGCCGCCAGGGCGTCGTGCGCCGGCGGCTGCGCACCATGCGGGTCGGCGCCGCCCCAGCCGCCCCGGCGGACCGCGGCCCCGACGCGGTGATCGGCGTGGTCTACGACGGCCCGGACCTCGACGAGGTCGCCGGCCTGACCGGACTGAGCCCCGACGCGGTTGTCCAGGCCCACACCTCGACCGTGTGGCAAGTCGGATTCAGTGGCTTCGCACCGGGTTTCGCCTACCTCGTCGGCGGTGACCCGCGGCTGCGGGTGCCCCGGCGCCCGGAGCCGCGCACCTCGGTGCCGGCCGGTGCCGTCGCCCTCGCCGGCGAGTTCAGCGCGATCTATCCCCGGCAGTCGCCGGGCGGATGGCAGATAATCGGCCACACCGACGCCCCCCTGTGGGATCTCGACCGGCCCAGCCCGGCGCTGCTGACGCAGGGCATGTGGGTCCAGTTCCGCGCCGTGCGAGGAGGAACCGAGCCGTGATCACGCTGGAAATCCTGCGCACCGGGCCGTTCGCCGTCATCCAGGACCTCGGCCGGGCCGGGCTCGCGCACCTAGGCGTCAGCGGTTCCGGGGCGGCCGACCGCCGGGCGCACAAGCTGGCCAATCGGCTGGTCGCCAACCCCGACGACCGCGCCACCGTCGAAGTGGCGTTCGGCGGCTTCTCGGCGCGCGTCCACGGCGGCGACGTCGACATCGCGGTGACGGGCGCCGACACCGACCCGACCGTCAACGGAATCAAGTTCGGCACCAACAGCATTCACCGCGTTCGCGACGGCCAGGTGATCTCTTTGGGCGTCCCGCGCGCCGGGCTGCGCAGCTACGTCGCGGTGCGGGGCGGCATCTGTGTGGAGCCGGTGCTGGGCTCCCGCAGTTACGACGTCATGTCGGCGATCGGGCCGTCCCCGCTGCGGCCCGGGGATCACCTGCCGGTCGGCGAGCACACCAACGACTATCCGGAACTCGACCAGGCCCCGGTCGCCGCGCTCACGGGCGGGGTGGTCGAGCTGTCGGTCGTGCCCGGGCCGCGCGACGACTGGTTCGTCGACCCCGACGTCCTGGTACACGGCGACTGGGTGGCCTCCGACCGCAGCGACCGGGTGGGGATGCGGCTGGTCGGGCGGCCCCTGCAACACCACTACCCGGACCGGCAGCTCCCCAGCGAGGGCGCGGGCCGCGGAGCGATTCAGGTGCCGCCCAACGGTTTACCGGTGATCCTGGGTCCCGACCATCCGGTCACCGGAGGCTACCCGGTCGTCGGGGTGGTGACCGCCGAGGACATGGACAAGGTCGCCCAGGTGCGGCCCGGCCAGCGCGTGCGGCTGCACTGGACGCGGCCCCGGGCTCCGCTGGGCGCCGGGCCGCGCGCGGGTGCTGCCCTCTTTTCGTAGACATTTCTTTCCTAGACTGTGCGGCTGTGCGAGCCCGGGTTCACACCGCCCGCCAGGCCCATACCGCCGATCTCGACAACGAGACCCGGCAGCACCTGATCTGGCATCACGGCGCGATCATCGCGCACGCCGCGGTGATCCAGCGCCGCGTGATGTACCGCGACAGCGCACTGCGCTGCGGCTACGTCGAGGGGGTGGCGGTACGGGAGGACTACCGCGGGCAGGGCCTGGTGCCTACCAGATTGCGGCGCTCAGGTCGCCGGCCCGGAGCCGCAGGCTGTTCACCGCTCGGGGCTGGCTGCCCCGGCGGGGGCCGACGTCGGTGCTGGCGCCCCTGGACCGGCGCCCACACCCGGCGCCGACGGCGCCGTCTTCGTGCTGCCGGTCGGGCTGGGGCCGGACACCTCCGAACCTCTGATATGCGATTGGCGCGACGGGGACGTCTGGTAGGTCGGCGCAGGGGATTCCGTTGTTGTGTTGCCCGCCACACGGATTCGCCGCGGGCGGCCGCGCTCCCCACACCGGTGCGCCATCGAAACCGCTTGGCGGAGACGCACATCACAGCCACAACACCCCTCAGCGATCTGCCAGATAACTGGGATACAACTGACAGGCGATATCGACCGGATCAAGTTGACGCGCTTCCGTTCTCAGTGTGAGCATCGAAAGACACGGCAGGGCATGCCTCTTGATCCGTGGCGCCCGCACGGATCCCCACGCGGGTCCACCCGCGCGGCTACGGGCTTCATCGTGCCACGGCTGCCCCAGGGGCCAACCCTGTCTACGAAAGGTACAGAGCGCATGGGCCGCAACCATCGGATCACGGACTGGGATCCGGAGGACGGCGCGGCCTGGGAGGCCGGCAACAACAAAATCGCCCGGCGCAACCTGCTCTGGATGATCGCCTGCGACCACATCGCCTTCGGGGTATGGACGCTGTGGCCGGTGATGGCGCTGTTCCTGCCCGAGGACGTGTACGGCTTCTCCCCGGCCGACAAATTCCTGCTCGGCGCCACCGCCACCCTGGTCGCCGCGTGCCTGCGCATCCCCTACTCGCTGGGCATCGCCACGTTCGGCGGCCGCAACTGGACCGTCTTCTCGATCGTGGCGCTGATCGTTCCCACCGTCGGCACGATCTGGCTGATGGCCAACCCGGGCCTGCCCTTCTGGATGTACCTGGCGTGCGCCGCGCTGACCGGGCTGGGCGGCGCCAACTACGCGGCGTCGATGACCAACACCAACTCGCTGTATCCGCACCGGCGCAAGGGCTTCGCGCTCGGGTTCAACGCCGGTGCCGGCAACCTCGGGGTGCCGATGATCCAGCTGGTGGGGATGCTGGTGCTCGCCGTCGCCGGCCGCGACCAACCGTACTGGGTGTGCGGGCTCTACCTGTTGCTGCTCACGGTCGTCGCCGTGGGTGCGGCCCGCTACATGGACAACCTCGATCACGCGACGTACGACACGAGCCATCTGCGCTCGATCCTGCGCGAGCGAGACACCTGGGTACTCGCGCTGCTCTACCTGAGCACCTTCGGCTCCTGGATCGGGTTCTCGTTCGCGTTCGGCCAGGTCCTGCAGATCAACTTCGTCGGCACCGGGCAGAGCCACGCGCAGGCCGCGCTGCACGCCGCCGAGTTCGCGTTCATCGGCCCGGCGCTGGGGTCGCTGGCCCGCATCTACGGCGGCCGGCTGGCCGATCGCGTCGGCGGCAGCCGCGTCACCCTGGCCGTCCTGGCCACGATGGGCCTCGTCACCGCGTTCCTGGTCGCCGTCAGCACGCACGAGGACCACGCCCACGGCCTGACCAGCGCGGCCACCATGGCCGGCTACGTCTGCGGGTTCATGGCCCTGTTCGTCCTGGCCGGGCTGGGCAACGGATCGGTCTACAAGATGATCCCCTCGGTCTTCGAGTCGCGCAGCCACCGGTTCGGGCTCGCCGAGGAGGACCGGCGCCGCTGGTCGCAGGCCACGTCGGGGGCGGTCATCGGGTTCGTCGCCGCGTTCGGCGCGCTCGGCGGCGTCGCGATCAACCTCGCGCTGCGCCAGTCCTACCTGAGCACCGGCACCGACACGCTGGCGTACTGGGCGTTTCTGGTGTTCTACGTGGCCGCCGCGGCGATGACCTGGACGAGGTACGTCCGCCGCCCGGCCTCGGCGCCCGCGCCCGGGGCTCAGACCCGGCCCCACCCCGAACCGGCCCGGGTGTGACCGTGCGACGGTGCCGGTGAGCGCAGACACTGCGCCACTGACCGGCTACCGGATTGCGGTGACCTCGGCCAACCGCGCCGAGGAGCTGTGCGCATTGCTGCGCCGCAACGGCGCCGAGGTCTGCAGCGCCGCGGCCATCGACATGATCGCCCTGCCCGACGACGACGAGTTGCACCGCAACACCACCGCTCTGATCGACCGTTCGCCCGATATCGTGGTGGCGCACACCGGAATCGGCTTCCGCGGCTGGATGGCCGCGGCCGACGGCTGGGGCGTGGCCAACCAGCTCGTCGCCGCGCTGTCGCAGGCACGCATCGTCGCGCGCGGACCGAAAGCGACCGGGGCGCTGCGCGCGGCCGGCCTGCCCGAGGAGTGGTCACCGAAGTCCGAGTCATCGCGCGAGGTTCTGAAATACCTGCTCGAATCCGGCGTGTCCGGCAAGCGGATCGCCGTCCAGTTGCACGGCGCGGCCCAGGGCTGGGACCCCCATCCCGGGTTCCTCGACGAGCTGCGCTTAGCGGGCGCCGAGGTGGTGCCCATCCACGTGTACCGCTGGAAGCCGACACCGGTAGGCGGCGAATTCGACCAGTTGCTCACCGCCGTCGCCAGACGCCAGTTCGACGCGGTCAGCTTCACCTCCGCACCGGCCGCGGCGGCAATGCTGGAACGCAGCCGCGAGCTCGGAATCGAGGACCGCCTGTTGGCCGCGCTGCGCACCGACGTGCACGCGATGTGCGTGGGTCCGGTGACCGCGCAGCCCCTCACCCGGGCCGGTGTCCCCACCTCCTCACCCGAGCGGATGCGGCTGGGCGCGCTCGCCCGTCACATCGCCCAGGAGCTCCCGTTGCGCCGCTCGTGCAGCATCCGGGCAGCCGGGCACCAGATCGAGATCCGCGGGACCTGCGTGGTGGTGGACGGTTCGGTCAAATCCCTGTCGGGGGCCGGTATGGCGACGCTGCGCGCGCTGGCGCAGCGTCCCGGCGACGTCGTCGCGCGCGCCGACCTGCTGCGCGTGCTGCCCGGCAACAGCAACGACCCGCACGCCGTCGACACGGCCGTGCTGCGACTGCGAACCGCTCTGGGCGACAAGAACATCGTCGCAACGGTCGTCAAGCGCGGCTACCGGCTCGCGATCGACGACCCACCGGGGTCACCGGGCTGAGCCCGGCGGCGCTTGATTCTTGCTGCGGACCGGGCGATCCTGGCAACATGCCCCGCCGCGAAGACCCGTCGCGCGGGATTCTCGATCCGGTCGCCAAGATGCTGCACCTGCCCTTCGCCACACCGGAGTTCATCGACCGCATCGTCACCGGAAGCATCCAGCAGGTGGGCCGCCGGACCCTGCGCATGCTGATCACCACTTGGGACGCCGCCGGTGGCGGCCCCTTCGCGGCCAGCGCGTTCGCGTCCACGGGGATGGCCAAGACCGCCGAGATCGTCGAGGGCATGTTCGTCGGCCCGGTGTTCGGCCCGCTGCTCAGAGCGCTGGGGGCGGACAAGGTGGCACTGCGCGCGTCGCTGTGCGCCTCCCAGCTCGTGGGCCTGGGCATCATGCGTTACGGCCTACGTTCCGAACCGCTGCATTCGATGTCGGTGGACGCCCTCGTGGACGCCATCGGCCCGACGTTGCAGCGCTACCTGGTCGGTGACATCACCCGGTGAGGCTCCGCGGTGGCGGGCCGGCCGATCTGGACGGAACCAGTGGAGGTGACACGCACCGGATAGACCGGTACCGAAACCTCCGGTTGGTCAAGGCAAGTCCCGTCGTCGAGCGCGAAAGCCTGCTTAAGCATAGGCGATTGAACAAGCGCACGGCCGTCGCGGTCGCCGACGAGCCCGCGGGAGAGCACCGCCGCACCGGAGAACGGGTCGACGTTGCCGACCGCGCGCACCGACCCATCGTCCAGCCGGAACAGCGCCGCCTGTGTGCCGTCGTCGAGCAGTACGCCGACGCCGCGGCCGGGAATGAGATGGTCGTAGGCACAGGCGGTCGTCCACACCTGAATGTCCTGAATATCGTTGACTAACGTCACGATTCCTCCTGAATCGAGTCGCGGACCCGGGGCATTCCGATGGACACGGGGATCTTGCGTCCGGAGTGCTCGGTGAACGTCACAGTCGGGTCGACGACGTCCGGGGCGTTGACGAAGGACACGAACCGCGACAGCTTGTCCGGATCCTCCAGCACGCCCTTCCATTCGCACTGGTAGTTCTGCACGTGGCGCCGCATCGCGGCCTCGAATTCCTCGGCCAGACCCAGCGAGTCCTCGCAGACGACCTCGCGCACGTGGTCCAGGCCGCCCTCGATCGAATCGACCCACGGCGCGGTGCGCTGCAGCCGGTCGGCGGTGCGGATGTAGTACATGAGGAACCGGTCGATGTAGCGGACGAGCGTCTCGGTATCGAGGTCGGCGGCCAGCAGCTGCGCGTGCTTGGGGGTCATGCCGCCGTTGCCGCCGACGTAGAGGTTCCAGCCCTTCTCGGTGGCGATGACGCCCACGTCCTTGCCGCGGGCCTCGGCGCACTCCCGCGCGCAGCCCGAGACGCCCATCTTGATCTTGTGTGGCGCCCGCAGGCCGCGGTAGCGCAGTTCCAGGTCGATGGCCAGCTGCACCGAATCCTGCTGCCCGTAGCGGCACCAGTCGGTGCCCACGCAGCTCTTGACGGTGCGCAGCGCCTTGCCGTAGGCGTGGCCGGACTCCATGCCGCCCTCGACGAGGCGGCGCCAGATCTCGGGCAGCTGTTCCACCCGTGCCCCGAACATGTCGATGCGCTGGCCGCCGGTGATCTTGGTGTAGAGGCCGAAATCCTGTGCTATCTGGCCGATCAGGATCAGGTGCTCGGGTTTGATGTCCCCGCCGGGCACCCGCGGCACCACCGAGTAGCTGCCGTTCTTCTGGATGTTGGCCAGGA
>NZ_JBYCLG010000060.1:0-7920 GCF_057473785.1 Mycobacterium sp. TH-M103 | reverse complement strand
GGTGGCGGCGCGTCGTCGACGCCGTCCACGGCGAGGGCGCCACGATCGCCGCCCAGCTGTGGCACCAGGGCGCCCAGCGCGACGACGCCGACGGCGTCGTCCCGGTCAGCCCGTCGGGCGTCGACGGGCTCGGCAATCCCAAGGGCCGCGCGCTCGAGATCGAGGAGCTGCCCCGGGTCGCGCACCTGTACGCCGACAGCGCCGCCACCGCGCGGGCCCTCGGATTCGACGCCGTCGAGATCCACGGTGCCCACGGCTACCTGCTGGACGAATTCTTCTGGGAACGAACCAATCTGCGCACCGACGGGTACGGTGGGTCGCTGTCGGCGCGCACCCGCTTCCCCGCGGAGGTCGTCGCCGCGGTCCGCGCCGCCGTCGGCCCGGACTACCCGATCATCTTTCGCTTCTCGCAGTGGAAGGGCACCGACTACACGGCCACGATCGCCGAGGACCCCACCCAGCTGCAGGAGTTGCTCTCCCCGCTGGTCGAGGCCGGGGTCGACATGCTCCACCCCTCCACGCGCAGGCACTACGTGCCCGCGTTCCCCGACTACGACGGCGAGTTGAGCCTGGCCGGGTGGGCCAAGAAGGTCACCGGGCTGCCCGTCATCGCCGTCGGTTCCGTGGGGCTGGAAACGCAGTTCCGCAGCGAGAAGCGGGGCCAGGTGATCCAGCCCGCACCCGTCGACCGCCTGGTGGAGCAGTTCGACGCCGGTGAGTTCGACATCGCGGCGATCGGGCGCGCGCTGCTCGCCGACCCGGGCTGGGTGAACCGCCTGCGCAACGGCGAGCTGGATGGGTTCACCGGCTACGACCCGGCGACGGCGCTGGCCGCACTGACCTGACGACTCATGTCGCGGTGGTGCCGAGGGTCCCGCTGACGAAGAGCGTGTCTCCGAGGCCGATGTCGTCGTCCTCGATGGGCGGAAGGTCGTTGGCCGCAAGCAGTTCTCGGATGCTGTTTCCGTTCAGCGCCCAGCCGCGGGCGGCCAGGTATGGGGCGGCTTCGTTGCGCTCACCAAAGTAGACGAGGGCGGCCATGTCGGGATCGAAACCGTGGGCGGCCCAGCGTTCGGAGATACGGCGCATGTGCCCTTTCATCTTGTCTTCGCCGCCCGGCCGAGCATTGGGGGTGCTTTCGGTGGCGAGCCGGCTTCCGGGCGCGCTGAGGTCGGTCACCGTGTCCAGCAGGCGGTCCTGGGCTTCTGGCGGCAGATAGCCCAGCAGGCCTTCGGCGCTCCACGCGGTCTGCCGGGCGGGATCGAACCCGGCGGTGCGCAGTGCGGTGGGCCAATCGTCGCGCAAATCGACTGCTACCACGCGCCGCTCGGCGGTGGGTACGGCACCCATCTCGGCCAGAGTGCGCGTTTTGAACTCGACGACCTGGGGCTGGTCGACCTCGTAGACCACGGTCCCGGTGGGCCACGGCAGGAGGTACGCGCGAGAATCCAGCCCCGAGGCCAGGATCACCACCTGTGCGACGCCCGCGTTCGTGGCGTCCAGGAAGAACTCGTCGTAGAACTTGGTGCGCACGGTGGCGGCGTCGATCAGTACCTGGTCGATGTTGTGGGCCAGCCCGGCGGGTGCGGTGGACGCCACGGGGCCGTCGGGAGCGTCGGTCAGGTCGTCGGGGTTCACCTCGCCGGTCGCCAGCCGGGTCAGCAGGTCCACCCCCACCGCCCGGACGAGCGGCTCGGCGAACGGGTCGTTGATGAGCCGCTTTTCGGCGCGAGTCGCGCGGGCCCGGGCCACCGCGACCATCGTCGCGGTCGCCCCGACGCTGGAGGCCAAATCCCAGCTGTCCCCGTCGCGTCTGTCGGCGGTCATAGGGTGCTCCTATCGAATATGTTGGGCCGCAACGGTCATGGGCCGTGCGGAGATCAGCGGATTTCGTGCGTTCCGTCGAGGCGGGCACGGCCGAGGACGTGACCCGCGACGGCCGCAACGGCCTGGTCAACGGTGCACCTTTCCGGCAACCCGGAGGGCCGGCCGAGGGCGAAGAGCTGGAACACGTAGGTGTGAGGGCCGTGCGATCGCAGCGGCAGAGGCCCGGCCCAGCCGCGGCGGCCGAGCGCGCCTTTGCCGTGCCGGACACCGGGTATCGGGCTCGGGTTGGCCAGGGCGTTCTCCGGAAGGCCGTTCAGTGACGGATCGATGCCCACCGCGAGCGCATGGGTGGCCGGCTTGCTTGCGGGGGCGTCGGGATCCTGGACGATGAGCGCCAGCTCGACGGTGCCGGACGGCGGCCGGGTCCAGTGCAGGGCGGGCGAGACGTTCGCGCCGAACAGCCTGCCGCGGTGCTTGTCCGGGATGGGCGCCCCATGCTCGAAGGCGGGGCTGGTCAGGGTGAAGTTCTCCGCGACATCCAGGCCTGGTCGGGCCCAGACGAGGGTGTGGTGGCCGGCACGCCGGTTGCGCAGTGCGACGCCCAGGGGGTTGGCGGGCATGGCTTCGACTCCTCGGGTGTGACTCCGCGGGCTCAGACGCGTCGGTGAACTTCTTTAGGTATAAGAAATATCTCTTTAGGTATATTAATGAGCGATGGAGACAGACGCAACCACTGGGCCCGACGGGGGCGACCTGGGCGCGCACGTACGCTCCGCCGTCGGACGGCTCTACCGCCGCTTCCGCAGCGAGCGACCCGAGGGCAGCCTCGGAGACGCGGCGCTGGCGGTGCTCACCCACCTGCACAAGCACGGCCCGTTGACGCTCACCGAACTCAGCGATTACGACCGCGTTTCCCCGGCCTCGATGAGCCAGACCGTGAATCGCCTCACCTCGGCGGGATACGCCGTACGCTCCCGCGACCCGAAAGACGGGCGAAAGGTGCTCTTCAGCGCCACCACGGAGGGCGACGCACTGGCCGGCGCCGCGAAAATGCAACGCAACGCCTGGCTCGACGAACGGCTCGACGCCCTCAGCGCCGCGGACCGCGCGGTGATCGCCCGCGCCGCAACACTTTTCGCTACGATCGCCGACTCCTGACGGCCGGCGGGAAGCCCGGCGCGCGAAAGTCCGCTAGTCGGAAAAGGGTTGGGCCAGGCCCGCGACGAACAGATCGATCATGCCGTGCACGTCGTAGTCGGGATCGGCCTCCACCCCGATGCACAGGTTGCCGACGCCGTGCAAGAAATCCAGCGGCCGTACTTCGCCGCGCGGAAGACCTTTGGCCGCAGCGGCTTTCAGCAGACAATCGCATACGGGTAGCAACCGTTGCAGGAATTCGGCATGTAAAGCGTCGAAGCCGGCCTGGTCCGAGCGCAACACTCGATGCCATCGGCGGACGAGTGATCGCGCGCGCCAAGCTGGAAGGCACCTACGAAAGCCGCTGATGCCTCGGGCAGCGCCCGGACGGACCGCTGGCACCGCGAACCGGCTGAGGTTCCCCCGATTCACCGAACCGGGCCTCGCGCCCGCTGCTCGTCGCACAAGCATGCCACCCAAAAGCTGCCATTGACTAATGTCACCATTTGCGGTTGACTCCGTTCATGGCGAGTGGCCTTCCGGTGCCGAGGATCTTCGGGCCGCGGAAACGCACCAGCCACCGTGCGCGGGCGGTGATCACCGGCGCCGGCAGCGGGATCGGTGCCGCGTTCGCCGCCGAACTCGCCCGCCGCGGCGGCGCGGTCGTGTGCAGCGACATCGACGAATCCGCCGCCCAACGCACCGCCGACGCGATTACGGACCGGGGCGCGAGGGCGACCGCGCTGCGCTGCGACGTGTCGAACATCAAAGACGTCGAGGCGCTGGCCAAGCGGTCGCAGGAATGGTTCGGCGGGCCGCCGACTCTGGTGATCAACAATGCCGGTGTCGGGGCCGGCGGCGCCGCGATCGGCGATGTGCCCCTGGACGATTGGAAGTGGACGCTGGGGATCAACCTGTGGGGCCCCATTCACGGCTGCCACGTGTTCACCCCGATCCTGCGCGACGCGGGGCCAGCACCGGCTCCCCGCGGCATCATCAACGTCGCCTCGGCCGCGGCGTTCGGCGCGGCCCCCGGCATGGCGGCCTACAACGTCAGCAAGGCCGGGGTGCTGTCGCTGTCCGAGACCCTCGCAGCCGAGCTGTCCGGCACCGGCATCACCGTCACGGTGCTGTGCCCGACGTTCGTCAAGACCAACATCGTCGAATCCGGCCGCATCAGCGCCGAATCCAGCGAGCTGGCCACACGGTTGATGCGCTGGACGGGGATGGCGCCCGACAAGGTGGCCCGAGCCTGCCTGGACGCCAACGACCGCGGCGAGCTGTACTGCCTGCCGCAGCTGGACGCCAAGATCGGCTGGAACGTCAAAAGGATTGCACCACCGGCCTACACCCGAGCGGCCGGGCTGCTGTCCCGCGTGAACATGCACTGAACAGGAGGGGGACCCGTGGCCATCGACATGCAAGCCATGCTCGCCAAGATCAAGGACCGCCAGTGGGCGCTGGCCGACATCGACTGGGACGGCCCCGGCGCCGAAACCATCCGGCCCGAGTTCCGCCCCAAACTGAAGGCGTTCATGGCCGACCTGTGCTGGATCGAGAACGTGGGCGCCCGCGGCTTCGCCGCGCTGGCCAGAAAGGCCCCCGACCCGACTCTGGCCGAGATCTACCGGTACTTCCACGCCGAGGAGCAACGTCACGCCAACGCCGAGATGGCGCTGATGAAGCGCTGGGGCATGCTCGACGACGGCGAACTGCCCGAGCCGAACGTCAACATCCGGCTGGCGATCGAGTGGCTGGACTCGTTCGCCGACAGCATGCCGCTGTCCGTCCTGGGCACCGTCATCCCCATGCTCGAGGTCGCCCTGGACGGCGCGTTGCTCAAATTCCTGCTGGACACGGTTCAGGACCCGGTGTGCCACCAGGTGTTCGAGAAGATCAACAACGACGAATCCCGGCACATCGCCGTGGATTTCGAGGTGCTCGACCTGATCGGGCATGCCAAGACGCGCCGGCTGGCCATCGAACTGGTCGGCCGCGTCGCCTCGCCCGGCCTGATCATCGGCATGCTCATGTACGTCCCCCTGCTCAAGCGCATCTACGGCGAAATGGCCGGAATGGGCCTGGAACCGGAGCGGCTGAACAACGCCGTCAACCGCTTCAAGCAACTCGGCGAACGCGGCGAGCACACCTGGCGGGTGCCGACCTATCAACTGCTCAAGCGGCACGCCACGATGGTGGTCAACCCACGACACCCCTATCAGATCCTGGCCGGTTCCATGGTGTGGCTGTCGGACCGCTACCCCAGACCGCTGCTGCGGCCGGTGCCCAGCTGGTTCAAGGAACTCACCTACCGGCCGGCGGCGTGACCGTGGCCGACGTCCACGCAGTGCTGATCGTAGGTGGCGGCTTCACCGGTCTCGGTGCGGCAATTCGTCTGGCGGAGTCGGGGATTGACGACGTCGTGATCCTCGAGCGCGCCGACGGCGTCGGCGGAACCTGGCGCGACACCAAGTATCCGGGCGCGAGCTGCGACATCCCCTCGCTGCTGTACTCCTACTCGTTCGTCCCCAACCCCGCGTGGTCGCGGACGTACTCACCCGCCCCGGAGATCTGCCGCCACCTCGAGGACATGGCGACCACGTTCGACCTGCGCCGCCGCATCCGATTCGGCACCGAGGTCGGCGGGCTGGCCTTCGACGAGGACACCGGCGTGTGGACCGCGACCACCAAGGACCACAAGCAATTCCGCGCCCGCACGGTGGTGCTGGCCTCCGGCCCGCTGTCCGACGCCAGCTTTCCCACCATCCGGGGGCTGGACAGCTACCGGGGGCACAAGATCCACAGCGCCCGCTGGGACCACGCCTACGATTTCGCCGGGAAGCGGGTCGCCGTCGTCGGCACCGGCGCCAGCGCCGTCCAAATCGTCCCCGAACTCGTGCGGCAGGCCGAGTTCGTGAAGGTCTTCCAGCGCACCCCGTGCTGGGTACTGCCCCGCCTGGACGTTCCCACGCCGCCGGCCCTGCAGGCGTTGTTCGCCAAAGTGCCCGCCACCCAACAGCTTGCGCGCCAGGCCCTGTTCTGGGGCCACGAGGCCAGCGCCACCGCCCTGGTGTGGAACACACCGCTGACGTCGCTGGTCGCGCGGACCGGGCGCGCACACCTGCGCAGCCAGGTCAAAGATCGGTGGCTGCGCCGACAGCTGACCCCGGATTTCCGGCCCGGCTGCAAGCGGATGCTCGTCTCCAGCGACTACTACCCCGCCCTGCAGCGCGACAACTGCAAACTCATCGACTGGCCCATCGCCACACTGAGCCCGGCCGGCATCCGCACCAGCGACGGCATCGAGCACCACCTGGACTGCATCGTGTTCGCCACCGGCTACGACGTCCACCTGACCGGCCCGCCGTTCGGCGTCACCGGGCTGGGCGGCCGGTCACTGGCCACCGAATGGGCCGGTGGCGCACAGGCCTACAAGAGCATCAACGCTCACGGCTTCCCGAACCTGTTCTTCATGACGGGCCCCAACTCCGGACCCGGACACAACTCGCTGCTGGTCTACATCGAAGGCCAACTCGACTACGCGGTGCGCGCCATCACCGCCATCCTCGACAACGACCTGCGCTACCTCGACGTGCGCGCGGACGTCCAGCGCCGCCACAACCAAACCCTGCAGCGCCGACTCGCCAAGACCACCTGGATGTCGGGGTGCCGCAGCTGGTATCTCACCGACGACGGATTCAACGCCTCGATGTATCCCGGTTTCGCCACGCAGTATCTTCGCCAGATGAGGAATTTCCGCTACGAGGACTACGACGCGATCGCGCGCCACACCAGGGCCCGCGTCGCGTCGCCGGCCTGATACCGGACGTCCCCATGGCGACCGACCGACCGCGACCGGAGCCCGGCACCATCGCCAGCGTGCTGCACAACCTGCGGCGCGCACCCAAACGGGTGCGGCGCCAGTCGCGCGAATACCGCCAGATCCTGGAATCGGCGGTGACGCAACTGTTCGACGTCGCCGCCCGCCACCCGCACGGAATCGCGGCGCCCGGCGAGTACCGCATCGACGACCTGGCCCGGCTGGCCGGCACCACGACCCGCAACATCCGGGTCTACCGCGACCGCGGACTGCTGCCGCCGCCGCTGCGGGTCGGCCGCATCGCCCTCTACAACGACACCCACCTGACCCGGCTACGCCTGATCACCTCGATGCTCGAGCGCGGATACAACATCGCCCACGTGCGCGAGATGCTCAGCGCGTGGGAGGAGGGCAAGAGCCTCGGCGACGTGCTGGGCCTGGAGACGGCCATCGTGGGCACCTGGGCCACCGAGAAGCCGCAGACCATGCCGCTCACCGAAGCCCAACGCCTCGTTGACGATTCACGCGCTTTCGAGCGGCTGGTCGCACTGCAGGTGGTCCGCGTCGACGGCGCGCAGGCCACCGTCACCCGGCCCAAGCTGATCGAGGCGTTCAACGAGATCCGCGGCTACGGTGTCCGCCTGGACAAGCTGATCGACCTGCACGAGCAGATCGTGCCCGAGATCGACAAGGTCAGCGACATGCTGGTGCGGGCCGGCGCCGAACACGTCATGGACCGCATCAAGCCGGGTCAGCCGCTGCCGGCCGACGCCGAGATCGCCGAGTTGATCACCATGTTGATCCGGTTCCGCACCCAGGCGGTCGCGACCGTCACCGCCACGCTGGCGGCGTCGATCGAATCCAGCATCGAGTCATTGGTCAGCCGCATCCTCGCCGACTACCTCGAACGGTCCGGCGAAGCCGAGCCGAAAGTTAGTGCCCACTGAGCGTCAGCGTCCCTTGAGTTTTGAGCACCTTACTCGCGGTGATCCTCTCGGTCCTGCGAGCCTCGCGCTCCAGGTAGCGCTGCTTGGACTCGTCGAACTTGGCGCCGGCCTCCTCGAGTTCCTTGATCAGCAGACCCAGGTCGTCGCGCATCCACGCGGCCTCGCCGGTGAAGTCCTCGCGTTCGAAGA
>NZ_JBYCLG010000059.1:0-10596 GCF_057473785.1 Mycobacterium sp. TH-M103 | reverse complement strand
GGGCACGTGCGAGCCCTGCTCGGGTCGCACGTAGCCGCGGTCGACCAGGACGGTGGGCCCGTCGTCGACGGCGAACGGTGCGAGCACCTCGAACGCGGGATCGCCGTCGACGACGCGCAGCCGGGCCAGCACACGAACGTCGGCCAGGTAGTGCCCGGTCGCCGTAACCCTGCGCCACTGCGCGTCGGGTGCCGACGAATCCTGCTGCGGCAGCAGTGTTCTCAAAGGCACCGGGGCGGTGTTGAGGGACTGCTCGATCTGGTGGTTCTCCCGGGTCGTCCTGGTGTTCTTGCCCAGCTGCCACGGCGCGAGCACGGTGAAGCACAGGTAGGTGAAGGCGATGACCACCAAGGCCAGAGCTATCCAGCCCGGCCGCAGCAGGAACGCCAGGCCCCGCACCGGACGAGGCATCAGCCCGTTCCGTTCCGCTCGAGTCGGTCGTCGACCCAGTCGTGCAAGCCGGGCAGGGCGGCCGCGATGACGGTGTAAACCGCCTCGAAGTCCTCGTGTTCGCCGTAGTAGGGATCCTCGACGTCGGGCGTGTGGGCCCCCGAACGCGGGTCGAACGACCGCAGCATCCGCAGCCGCTGGGGGTCGACGCCCAGGTGTTGCAGCATCCGCAGGTGGTTGCGGCTCATGGCCACCACCAGGTCGGCCGCGAGGTGGTCGGCGCCGACCTGGGCGGCGCAATGGTCGGTGGGGATGCCGTGGTCGCGCAGGACGCGGGCCGCCCGTGCGTCGGCGCTGCTGCCGACGTGCCAGTCGCCGGTGCCCGCACTGCTCACCCGCACCGCGTCGCCCAGGCCGCGGCGCCGTAGTTGGTCGGCGAACATCTTCTCGGCCATCACCGAGCGGCAGATGTTGCCGGTACAGACGAACGTGACGTGCAGCGGCTCGCGATCAGACACCGAGCACCCTCCGCAAATCGGCGACCGTGGCGGCGTGCGTGGCGCCCTCGCCGAGCCCGTCGGGGAAATCGGCCTGCCCGTAGCCCCAGCCGACCACCACGGTGTCGATGCCGTGTTCGGCCGCCCCGACGACGTCGTGGCTGCGGTCACCCACCATGAGCACCCGCTCGGGCAGCGGCGCGAGCTGTGACAGCGCGTGGGCCAGCACGTCGGCCTTGGTGCTGCGCGAGCCGTCGGTGCCGGCTCCGGCGATCACCTCGAAGTACCCGTCGAGCCCGAAATGGGCGAGGACGCGCCGGGCCGTCGGCTCGGCCTTGGAGGTGGCCACGGCCATCCGGACGCCGGCGGCGCGCAGGTCGGCCAGCAGCGGCTCGATGCCGTCGAACAGCCTGTTCATCGCCCAGCCCCGCGCGGTGTAGTCGTTGTAATAGGCCGCGATCGCCTCCTCGGTGTCCTCGCCGAGGCCCAGCGTGCGCAGCGTGAGGTGCATCGGCGGGCCCACGAGCCGGGCGATCAGGTCACCGTCGGGCACCGTCGCGCCGACCCGTTCCAGGGCGTGGCGGAAGCTGGCCAGGATCCCCTCCGCGGAGTCGGTCAGCGTGCCGTCGAGGTCGAAGATCACCAGCTGCGCCGTCACCATGCTGCGTGTCACCAGACCATTGTCCCCGACGTTGCTGTGGCCGGCCCCCGACGGCCCACTAGTGTTTCACGGATGGCGAGTCTGCAGCCGAGCCCGCCTGCGGCGGCGCGCTACCACGGTGACCAGGCCGTTGCTCCCGGGATGCTCGATTTCGCCGTCAACGTCCGCGACCCGCGGCCGCCGGAGTGGCTGATGCGGCGGCTGGCCGAGCGGCTGGGTGACCTGGCGCGGTATCCCGGCGCCGACGACGTGCGCCTCGCGCAGGAGGCCGCGGCCCGCCGGCACGGCCGCGCCCCCGACGAGGTGCTGCCGCTGGCCGGCGCGGCGGAGGGCTTCGCGCTGTTGAGCAACCTGCGCCCGGCGCGGGCGGTGGTCGTCGCGCCCTCGTTCACCGAGCCGGCCGCGGCGTTGACCGCGGCCGGGGTGCCGGTGCACCACCTCGTGCTCGAGCCGCCGTTCGGCCTGGACGGCATGCGGCCACCGGAGGACGCCGACCTGGTCGTGGTGGGCAACCCGACCAACCCGACCTCGGTGCTGCACACCCGCGAGCAGCTGCTGGCCTGGCGCCGGCCCGGGCGGGTCCTGGTGGTCGACGAGGCGTTCGCCGACGCGGTGCCCGGCGAGCCGGAGTCGCTGGCCGGCGAATCGCTGCCCGACGTGCTGGTGCTGCGCAGCCTGACCAAGACGTGGGCGCTGGCCGGATTGCGGGTGGGCTACGCGCTCGGCGCGCCGGGGCTGTTGGCGCGGCTGACCGCGCAGCGGGCACACTGGCCGGTGGGAACTTTGCAGCTGACGGCCATCGCGGCCTGCTGCGACCCGGCGGCGGTTGCCGACGCCGCGGCCGCGGCGGTCCGGCTGCAGGCCTGCCGCGCCGACATGGCGGCGGGGCTGGCGGCGGCGGGTGCCGAGGTGTTCGCTGGCCGCGGGCCATTCGTGCTGTTTCGCCACCCGGACGCCCTTCGGGTGCGAGAGGCTCTGAGAGACAAGGGGATTGCCATCCGCCGCTGTGACACATTCGTCGGCTTGGACGACCGTTACCTCCGTGCGGCGGTGCGCCGCGAGTGGCCGCGGCTGGTTCGGGTCATCTCAGAGGCGACGACGAACGGGGACCCGAGGTGAGCGCGCGACTGGCCGACGTCATCGACGTGCTGGACGAGGCCTATCCGCCGCGGCTGGCCCAGTCGTGGGATTCGGTGGGGCTGGTCTGCGGCGACCCCGACGACGCACTGGAGTCGGTGACCGTCGCGGTGGACGCCACGCCCGCCGTCGTCGACGAAGTGTCCGCGGGCGGCCTGCTGCTGGCCCACCACCCGCTGCTGCTGCGCGGGGTCGACACAGTGGCGGCCAGCACGCCGAAAGGTGCGCTGGTGCACCGGCTGATCCGCACCGGGCGTTCGCTGTTCACCGCCCACACCAACGCCGACTCGGCCTCGCCGGGGGTGTCCGACGCGCTGGCCGACGCCCTGGGCCTGACCGTCGAATCGGTGCTCGAGCCGGTGGCCGACCGCGCCGATCTGGACAAGTGGGTCATCTACGTGCCGCGCGAGAACGCCGAGGCGGTGCAGGCGGCCGTGTTCGGGGCCGGCGCGGGTCGCATCGGCGACTATTCGCACTGCAGCTGGAGCGTCGGCGGCATCGGGCAGTTCCTGCCGCACGAGGGCGCCTCGCCCGCGATCGGCAGCGTCGGCGCGGTCGAGCGGGTCGCCGAGGACCGGGTCGAGGTCATCGCGCCCGCGCGACTGCGGGCCGGTGTGTGGGCGGCGATGCGTGCCGCCCACCCGTACGAGGAGCCGGCGTTCGACATCTTCGCCCTGCAGCCGTTGCCGGGCAACACCGGGCTGGGCCGGGTGTGCGCGCTACCGCAGCCGGAATCGCTGCGGCGCTTCGTTTCTCGCGTCGGTGACGCGCTGCCGCAGACCTCCTGGGGCGTGCGTGCCGCGGGTGACCCCGACCTGGCCGTGTCGCGGGTGGCCGTCTGCGGCGGTGCCGGGGACTCGTTGCTTGCCGCCGCGGCGGGCGCCGGCGTGCAGGCCTACGTCACGGCCGACCTGCGGCACCATCCGGCCGACGAGCACCGCCGGGCCTCGGGTGTGGCCCTGATCGACGTGGCGCACTGGGCCAGTGAGTTCCCCTGGTGCGAGCAGGCCGCGGGCCTGTTGCGCTCCCGGTTCGGGGCCGCGCTGCAGGTGCGGGTGTGCGGCATTCGCACCGACCCCTGGAACCTGGGGCATCTTGGCGACGAGGCCGGAAGGGATCAGCCATGAAAGCCGAAGTGGGACAGCAACTGTCGCTGCTCGAATTGTCGAAGCTGGACGCCGAGCTGTCCCGGCTCGCCCACCGGTCCACCCACCTGCCGCAGCAGCAGGAATGCGAGCGGATGCAGGCCGAACGGGACGCCGCACGGGACCGCGCCGCCGCGGTCACGATTGCGCTGCAGGACGTGGACGCGCAGGTGGCCCGGCTCGAAGCGGAGGTCGACTCGGTGCGGCAGCGGGAGAACCGGGACCGCTCGCTGCTGGCCTCGGGTGCCACGGACGCCAAGCAGCTGTCGGATCTGCAGCACGAGCTCGAGACCCTGGAACGCCGGCAGGCGAGCCTGGAGGATTCGCTGCTGGAGGTGATGGAGCGCCGCGAGGAGTTGCAGGCGCAGCTGGACGCCGAGACGACGACGGCGGATGCGTTGCAGGCCGAGCTGGCCGGCGCCGAGCAGGCCCTCGACGCCGTGCGCGCCGAGATCGACGCGGCCCGCCGGGTTAATGCGTCGCGCCGCGACGAGCTGACCGCGGCGCTGGACCCCGCCCTGTCCGCGCTCTACGAGCGGCAGCGCGCGGGGGGCGGGCCGGGTGCGGGGCCGCTGCTCGGACGGCGCTGCGGTGCATGCCGTCTCGAGATTGACCGCGGCGAGATGGCACGCATCTCGGCCGCCCCCGAGGACGAGCTGGTGCGCTGCCCGGAGTGCGGGGCGATCCTGCTGCGGGTCAAGGGAATCGAGCAGTGAAGGTCGTCATCGAGGCCGACGGCGGGTCGCGTGGCAACCCCGGGCCGGCCGGATACGGCGCGGTGGTGCTCAGCGAGGACCGTTCCGCCGTGCTGGCCGAGGCCAAACGGGCGATCGGCCGCGCGACCAACAACGTCGCCGAATACCGGGGCCTGATCGCAGGTTTGGCGGATGCCCTGGAACTGGGCGCCACCGAGGCCACCGTCTTCCTGGACTCCAAGCTGCTCGTGGAGCAGATGTCGGGCCGGTGGAAGGTCAAGCACCCGGACCTCAAGGAACTGCACGCCGAGGCCCGCGCGCTGGCGTCGAGGTTCGACCGCATCCGGTACACCTGGGTGCCGCGGAAGCGCAACGCGCACGCCGACCGATTGGCCAACGAGGCGATGGACGGTGCGTCCGACCCGCCGGCCGCCGAGCCCGCGAAAACCGCCGAGCCGGCGAAAACCGCCGAGCCGGCGGCCCGGGCCCCGAGCGCACCGCGATGGACCGGCGTGCGCGGCACGCCGACCAGGTTCCTGCTACTGCGGCACGGCCAGACTGAGCTGTCGGTGCAGCGCCGGTATTCGGGGCGCGGCAATCCGCGCCTGACCGAGGTGGGCCGGCGCCAGGCCGGGGCCGCCGCGCGATACCTGGCGCAACGCGGCGGGATCGCGGCGGTGTTCTCCTCGCCGCTGCAGCGGGCGTACGACACCGCCGCGACGGCGGCCAAGGCACTGGGCCTGGACGTGACCGTCGACGACGACCTCGTCGAAACCGACTTCGGGGCCTGGGAGGGGCTGACGTTTTCCGAAGCGGCGCAGCATGATTCGGAGCTGCACCGGCGCTGGCTGCAGGACACCGGCACCAGCCCGCCGGGCGGGGAGAGTTTCGAGGCCGTGCTGGACCGGGTGGCGCGGGCGCGCGGGCGGATCGTCGCCGCGCATGAAGGGGACACCGTGCTGGTGGTCTCGCACGTGACCCCGATAAAGATGCTGCTGCGGCTGGCACTGGACGCGGGGCCCGGGATCCTGTACCGGCTGCACCTCGACCTGGCGTCGCTGAGCATCGCCGAATTCTATTCCGACGGCGGGTCTTCGGTGCGTCTGGTGAACCAGACCGCCTACCTGTGATCAGGCGCGGCGCAGCACGTAGTCGGCGCGGTCGCCCAGCATGGCCGCCCAGCCCAGCCCGCCCCCGGCCAGGGTGATGTTGAGCCCCGGGCACCGCGCCGGGATGCCCGACCACAGCATGTCGGCGCAGGCGACCAGGCCGTTGACCGGGAACAGCGTGGTGATCGTTTCGAACGGCGTGTCCGGAGCGGGGATCGGCGGCCACTGCGCCGAGCCGGTGTGCAGGCACACGACGGTGTCGGTCTGCTCGATGGCGGCAAAGAACGGGTGGGGCGGCGTTGCGGCGCAGCTCCTCGGGTGCAGCTCCGGGTCGGCCAGCCAGGGCAGCTACAACGGGATGATCCGGTCCGGCTAGCTGGCGGCCCACACCTCCAGATGCCAGTCGTTCCAGCCCCGCAGCGCGGCCCGCCCCAGCCCGGGGTCGTCGCTCTTCCAGAAGACTGCCTGCGAACCCGGCGATCAGCGACTAGAAGTTCAGCGATGCCCAGATGCCGGCGAGGTCCATGTCGGCGATGCGGGCGTCGATATCCCAACAGCCGCAACGTATTTCGTCGAAGCTGGCGGCCTGCATGCTCCACTCCTCGTGCGGGCGACCGATCACCGCGTTGAGGCCGATGTTGGGCTGCTCCCGGCCCTCGTACCGCCACACCTGACGACCGTCGTCGGTCTCGACGACCTTCGGCGCGCGGTCGGCCAGCGCGGCGGGGAACCGGCCGGCGAACACGTCGGGCGGCTCGATGACGTGGTCGTCGACCGAGATCACCACGTGCTCTCGCCGCCGGGGATCGGGGTCTGGCAGCAGCGCCATATCTGTTGACGTCGTCGGTTTTCGGGCGGTGTCAATACTTCCCCGGGGCGGACCTTGCGGGCGGCCGGCAGGCGGATCACCGCTTCGTCGACCCCATCTGTCACACCAGCACCGTGGGCGGACCCATCACATCATCGTCAAAAGCGATATCGCATGCGATAGCGGATCCGAAAGTCACTCGTCGTGTCTGCGCGAGGAGACGCTTCGAACCCGGGGGCAACGGAGAGCCGTTACCACGGCGGCTGTTACGCGCCGAGCCGGCGCCCAGTGACGGTGTGCCGCACGATCTGAAGCCACATGTTGTGGATGCCTTCGGCCCAAGGTCTCGGAAAGTGGCCGTCCATCGTTCGCAGCAGGGCGGGAACCCGGTCCGGGTCGACCTCGGCCCCGGCGCCCCGCACCAGGACGCTCAATCCGGACTTCCCGTCGTCGTCGACGTGGTCGACCTCGAAGGCGAGCATCGGTTGCTGCATCGCGGCTCGTTTCGCGCCCCCCTCGATGCGGAAAACGATGCCGTGCCCGGCCAGGCCGTAGTTGATGGGCACCGCGAGCGGTCCGAGGTCGTCCTGATAGACGAGTCGCCCGAAGCTAGCGGCACCGAGCAGGCGGAAACATTCGTCGGAGGAGAGTTCTTCGAGCTCACGTTGCGTCATGATCGGATCCTCGCCAAGGCGCACCGGCGCCGCGACGGCCGAAGGTCCCATATCCAGGTGATGCACGGATGAGCACCCAGACTCGCGACCGCCTGGCCGCCCAAGCCCGCGAACCAGGGATCTCGATTTCCGCTCTGCCCACCGAGCTGGCCTCCCAGGCCGAGCGGCAGGCGATCTTCCGCGCCGAACGCGAGACCACCCGCGCCGAAGCGACCGCCGACGCCGTCCGCGAGGAGGCCCGCGACTGGGAGGGCACGGTAGGCAGAGACCTTGACTGAGCTGCGACGGGGAGACCTCTGGCTGGTCAGCCTCGGCGCCGCTCGCGCCGGTGAGCTCGGCAAACACATCGTTTCCGCTGACGAGCTACTCGAATCCGAGACGCCATGGCCCTCATTCTGGGCTACCGCGGGACGGCATGCCGCACGAACGTCCAGGGCCACCGGATAGGTCCCCACGGCCCCCGCTGTGGCCGGCCGTCGATGGTCAGCACCGCTTCCGTAGGTAGCGCTTTCGCGGCTGTGGTCGTCATGGCCCGTCTCCTTCCGATTAGTGGCCTTGACCCGGTGCGGTCCTGCCACCATCGTAGGTCGGTATGACGTGGATCACAGCGGTGGCTGCATGAGGGCGGTTGCGCTGCGGCAGGCCGGGCAGCCCACGTCCGTCGAAGAGTTGGCGCTGCGGCCCATCGGCGCGCACGAGGTGCGGGTTCGACTGCACGCCATCGGCCTGTGCCATAGCGACGTGTCGCTGCGAGACGGGGCCATCCCGACGCTGGTGCCGTCGACCCTCGGCCACGAGGGCGCGGGGGTCGTCACCGAGGTGGGCTCCGAGGTCAGCACCGTCGGCGCCGGTCAGCACGTCGTTTTGACCTGGAACGTGCCGTGCCGGTCCTGCCCGCACTGCCTGCGCGGCGAAGCCGAGCTGTTCTCCTCGGCCAGCGACGCCACCCCCATCCCCGGCCACACCGGGCCGCCGGCGGCTCTCGGCGTGCGGGCCGCCGTAGGCATGGTCGTAGCCGTGCACGCAAGTTGGCCACCAGGCGGTTCGTGGCCGCGTCCTCGTAGAAAGCCTGCCAGTCCTGCATCCGGCCGATGCGGTCGTAGCCCGAACGGGCCCGGTTCGGGCTCAGCGCCGCGGGCGTCTACTCATCACGCGGTTGTCGAAGTACGCGACGTTCGGGCCGTGGTGACCCCGCAGCCCAGCAGCGCGGCCAGGTCCAGTGGCAACGACTCGTCGATCGGCACGACGGCCGCAGCCGGCAGCAGCGTGCCCTCGATGACGGGCAGACCATATTCGACCTGCTCGACGCGGACTATGCACGGGACGTGCTTGCCGACCTGCGAAGGATCCTCGCTCCCGACGGTCTGATCTGCATCGCCAGCCTGACATCCAGGGACCGGCCACTCGAACGGGCCGTTTCGCGGGCGTGGACGGGGTTGTGGCGAGTGGCGCCGCAGTTGGTGGGCGGGTGCCGTCCCATCGCGGTGAGCGCACTGCTGGATCACCACTGGCAGGTTCGGCACCACTCGCGCGTCCATCGGTTCGGACTCGTCACCGAGGTCTTGACGGCAGCTCCCGGCCGGCAGTGACCTCTCGGCCATGCCGGCCGGGCCGGTCAGCCGGTCAACGTGATCGCGCCTTCGGGGCAGTTGCGCGCGGCGTCGGCGGCCTGCGCCTCGAGGTCGCCCGAGACCTCCTCGGCCAGCACCGCGCAGTGGCCCACTTCATCGGCGTCGAACACCGCGGGCGGGGGATGGCCCTCCACGTCGGCCGCGATCATCGCGGACAGCACGTCGTCGCGCGGGTGGGCGACGTGGTCGTCGATGGCGCGCTCAAAGTACTCCTAGACGTGCTCGGCCGCGGACGCCGCGGCGGACCCCGTGCTGCTCGTAGTTGCGGGCGCCGTCCGGGCGGATGATGCCGTCCTTCCACTCGAGAACTTGTCCAGTCCTCCAGCGGAGCCCGAGCAGCTGCAAAAACACCGTGTACGGAAGCGGCACGGCGAACTCGGCATGAAAGTCGCATTCGTCCCGATCGGCGAAGGCGTCGATCATCTCGTTCACCAGCTCGCTGACGCGCGGTTCGCGCCGCGCCATCTCCCACGACACGAACAGGGGATCGAGGACGCGGCGGTACTTGGCATGCTCGGGCGGGTCGATCTGCGACGGGATCAGCGGCCGCACATTGCCGAGGCTGACCGCATCCATGTTCGACGAGAAGAGTTCGGTGCGCTCGAGCGCCGTCTCGATGTCGGCGCGGCGGGTGAGGAAGACCGCTTCCGGCAACCGGAAAACCGGGGCGGATTCGCGCAGCGCCTTGTACATCTGCTGCGGCTCCGCCAGGCCCTTCGTCGTCTGCTCGACAAATCTTTCGGTATCTGTTGTGCGGTCAGCCTGGCACACACGGCCCCGTGGGCAATGCCATCCGGGGCCATCGCGGGGCCGCGTTTCGGCTTGGCAATCTGGCCGGGTGTCGGCATGCTCGCTGTATGACCCACTCACACGACGACGACGGATCCGACGACGCACGCCAGTTCTGGGAGGAGCGCTACAGCTCCTCTGAACGGACGTGGAGTGGGCGCGTCAACGCCCAACTCGCCGCGACGGCCGCCGACCTGACACCGGGCCGGGCCCTGGACCTCGGCAGCGGCGAGGGCGCCGACGCGCTGTGGCTCGCCGAGCGCGGCTGGCAGGTGGTGGCCGTCGACGTCTCCGACACCGCGCTGCAACGGGCGGCCGAGGCGGCATCTCAGCGAAACCTGCTGGACCGCATCGAATTTCAGTGCCTCGATCTCAACGAGAGCTTCCCGGAGGGGACTTTCGACCTGGTGTCGGTGCAATATCTGCACTCACCCGCGCGACTGGAGCGCGAGGCGGTGCTGCGGCGGGCGGCCGACCACGTCGCGCCCGGCGGGGTGCTCCTGATCGTCGACCACGGCGAAGCCCCGCCCTGGGCCAAACAGCACCTGCACCGGTTTCCCGGGATCGAGGAGGTGCTGGCGTCGTTGCAGCTGGATGAGACCTGGACGCGGTTGCGGGCCGAGCAGGTCGAGCGGGAAACGCTCGGGCCGGACGAACAACCGGCGACCCTGGTCGACAACGTCATGGTGCTGCGCAAAGCCGCATAGGCCGGGGCGGCGGTTGCTGGCCCCGGCCTTGCGCAGCGGGTACCGTTGATCGTCGCGGACGAGTTGGCCGGGCGGCCGCGGAGCGCCGCAAGGCGGTTCGAGGAAAGTCCGGACTTCACAGAGCAGGGTGATTGCTAACGGCAATCCGAGGTGACTCGCGGGAAAGTGCCACAGAAAACAAACCGCCACCCTCGCGGTGGTAAGGGTGAAACGGTGCGGTAAGAGCGCACCAGCATCCCGGGTGACCGGGGTGGCTCGGCAAACCCCACCCGAAGCAAGGTCAAGAAGGCCGCACCGCAAGGTGCGGCCGCGCAGGCGTTCGAGGGTTGCTCGCCCGAGCCTGCGGGTAGACC
>NZ_JBYCLG010000058.1:0-12429 GCF_057473785.1 Mycobacterium sp. TH-M103 | reverse complement strand
GTCGGGGTGCTTGCCGAACTTGGTCATCCGGATGCCCAGGATCCAGATCTCGTCGCTGGCGCTCATCGTCGCTGCTCCTTCGAAGTGACTCGGTTGACTCAGGCGGCGGGCTCGAAACCGAAGCCGATCGCCTCGGTGCCCTCGGCGTCGGCCCCCAACGAATAGGTGGCCAGGCGCACCTTCATCCCGTCGCGCACATGCTCGGGGTCGGGCTCGACGTTGATCAGATTGGCGCGCACCTGCGTGCCGTCGCAGTCCACCACGGACGCGACGAACGGGGTCGGGATCCCCGGCGCGGCGAAGGTGACGATCGTGAACGCACGCACCGTGCCCTCGGTCGCGACCGGGACGGTCTTGAACTCCGTGGCAAAGCAGCTCGCGCACGCGTTACGGCGGTCGAAGAACCGGGCCCCGCAATGGGTGCATTCGTGCGCGACGAGGTGCGGTTCGCCGTCGTCGAGCACCAGATAGTCGACCAAAGGAATCTGCCCGGCCATGACAACCTCCGTCCCGTGTGTAAACGACCGTAGCCCATCACGGGCCGTGCGTAGCACATCGCCAACGCGTCTTAAGCTCGAGCATCATGACGGTGTCGCGACTGCGTCCGTACGCGACCACGGTGTTCGCCGAGATGTCGGCCCTGGCCGCGCGGATCGGCGCGGTCAACCTCGGCCAGGGCTTCCCCGACGAGGACGGGCCACCCGCGTTGCTGAAGGCGGCGCAGGACGCCATCGCCGGCGGTGCCAACCAGTACCCGCCGGGGATCGGCATCCCGGCGCTGCGCCGGGCCATCGCGGCCCAGCGCCGGCGGCGGTTCGGCATCGACTACGACCCCGACACCGAGGTGCTGGTCACGGTCGGGGCCACCGAGGCCATCGCGGCGGCGGTGCTCGGCCTGGTGGAGCCAGGTGAGGAAGTCGTGCTCATCGAGCCGTTCTACGACTCCTATGCACCGGTGCTGGCGATGGCCGGCGCGCAGCGGGTGGCCGTGCCGCTGGTACCCGACGGCCGCGGCTTCGCCCTGGACGCCGACGCGTTGCGCCGGGCGGTGACGCCGCGCACCCGGGCGCTGATCGTCAACTCACCGCACAACCCGACCGGAGCGGTGCTGAGCAGGGCCGACCTGCAGGCGATCGCCGAGATCGCCGTGGCGGCAGACCTTTTGGTGATCACCGACGAGGTGTACGAGCACCTGGTGTTTGACGGCCGCGAGCACCTCCCGCTGGCAGGCTTCGACGGCATGGCCGAGCGCACCGTCACCATTTCCAGCGCGGCGAAGATGTTCAACTGCACCGGCTGGAAGATCGGGTGGGCCTGCGGCCCGGCGCCGCTCATCGTCGGCGTGAAGGCGGCAAAACAATATCTGACCTACGTCGGCGGTGCCCCGTTCCAACCGGCCGTCGCGCTGGCGCTCGACACCGAGGACGCGTGGGTGTCCGAACTCCGGAACACGTTGCAGGCCAGGCGGGACCGGCTCAGCGCGGGGCTGACCGAGATCGGTTTCGAGGTACACGACAGCTACGGAACGTACTTTCTGTGCGCCGATCCGCGCCCACTCGGCTACGACGACAGCACGACGTTCTGCGCGGCCCTCCCGGAGCGGGTCGGTGTGGCGGCCATCCCGCTGTCGGCGTTCTGCGACCCGGACGCCCCACACGCCGCGGAGCAGGCCAAGGTGTGGAATCATTTGGTGCGCTTCACGTTCTGCAAACGGGACGACACCCTGGACGAAGCGCTCAGGCGACTCGCGGCGCTGCCGGACCCGCCAGCGGGGTGACCCGCGCCGCGCGCTCATCCCGCGGCGGGCGGGCGGGCGAGCACGGCGGGACGAAACCCGTACCGGGGCGCCGCGGTGAACACGCCATGCATGCCCTGCGTGGCCATGTTCGTGATCGGCGTCATCGGTGGCAGACCCATCGATGCGGCGGCCTCGCTCGGCAGGGACCCGAACCCGACCCCCGGCAACCCCGCGGCGAAGGGATTGGCTATCTGCGCGGGCGACCACGCCTGCGGCACCGACAGCGCGCCGACCGTGGCGGCGCGGCCCAACCCCGCCGACACCGCGCCCGGGCTTCCGCCCAGCCCCAGGTTCACCGTGCCCAGTGACCCCAGCGCACCCGAGCCAACACCGTGCGACAGCGCCGCCCCGGCGGCGGGAAGCGCTTTGGCGGCCGCACCGACCGACGACATCAACGACTTCGACATGTTGGCCATCGAGAGTCCCCGCATCGGCATCATCGACACGATCGACGCGGGGTAGAGAACCGTCTTCAGGCTGTTCATCGAGGTGTTGAACATCGACGTCAGCGTCGACGTGGAGGGCAGCGACGACGCCGACGACAACGGCGAGGCGAGTCCCTGCAGGGTCTGCGGCAGCGCCGTCATGGCCTCCTGCAGTGTCGTCGGGGTGTTCGCCGCCGCCGCCGTCGTGGCGGCGTGCGCCGCCGCGGCCTGGCTGACCAGACCCGCCGGGTTGCCGATCTGCTGCGGCGCCTGGAACAGCGTCAACCTCGTCGCGGTCGCCGAGGAGGCGGCATAGCCGTACATGGCGGCGGCGTCCTGGGCCCACATTTCGCCGTATTGCGCCTCGGCGGCCGCGATCGCCGGGGTGTTCTGACCCAGAAAGTTGGTGGCGATCAGCGACGCCACCAAACTGCGGTTGGCCGCGACCACCGGGGGCGGCACCGTCATCGCGAACGCGGCCTCGTAGGCGGCCGCCGCGGACCGCGCCTGGGCCGCCGTCTGCTCGGACTGGACGGCGGTGGTGTTCATCCATGCGACGTAGGGTGCGGCCGCGGCGACCATCGAGGCCGACGCCGGCCCCGTCCACGAGCCCATCAGACCCGAGATCGCCGAGTCGTACGAGGCCGCCGTGACGCGCAGCTCGGCGGCCAACCCGTCCCAGGCCGCCGCGGCCGTCAACAACGGACTCGAGCCCGGTCCCGCATACATCCGGGCGGAGTTGACTTCCGGAGGCAACATTCCGAAATCCATTGCGCAACACCTTTTGTGCTCAAGCCGGTCGGGTCTTCGTTCGACACAGACACTCCAAGGCGAAGCTGAAGCCGAGCTGAAAGAGGCACCCCGAGGCACCGACGCTCAGGCTCCCTTCAGGAAAGCGTCGTCACAATGGCCGTGTGCACGGACTCCCCGCTCGGCAGCACTCGGACACCAACCCGCCCAGGGTGCTGGTGGTGGAGGACTACGGCGCCATTCGCGAGATGGTCGTGGAGGCGCTCGCCGACGCCGGGTATGTCAGCGGCGGACGGGTCGACGGCCGGGGGCTCGAGGACGCGCTGGCCGCGTTTCGTCCCGACTTGGTGGTGCTCGACGTGATGCTGCCCGGCCGCGACGGCTTCGCCCTCATCGACGTGGTGCGCGGCTACGGCGATGCCGGCATCGTCCTGCTCACCGCCCGCGACGCGCTCCCGGATCGGTTGCGGGGGCTCGACGCCGGTGCGGACGACTACGTGGTCAAGCCGTTCGACGTCGCCGAGCTGGTCTCCCGGGTGGGCGCCGTGCTGCGGCGGCGCGGACGGGTGCCCTCGGCGATGCAGGTCGGCGATCTGGTGCTGGACGCCGAGGGCGGGGTGGTGAGCCGGGCCGGCACCATGCTGGACCTCACCGGCACCGAGTTCAAGTTGCTCAGCTACCTGGTGGAGCAGCGGGGCCGGACGGTGAGCAAGGATCAGATCCTCGCGGCGGTATGGGGATACGACGCCTACGACGCCAACCTCGTCGAGGTCTACATCAGCGCGCTGCGCCGCAAGCTGGAGGCACACGGGCCCCGGATGCTGCACACGGTCCGGGGAATCGGCTACCGGCTGTCGGCGGGCCATCCGTGACCGCGCCGACCACTCCCACCCCGTCGCTGCGCCGGCGGGTCACGGTGGCGACGGTGGGCCTGATCGCGATCCTGCTGCTGGCTCTCGGCGCGGCGATCGACGAAGTGGTCGGGGTTCAGCTCAACCGTGACCTCGAGTCCCGGCTGGCCGACGACGTCGTGCGCGCCGCCAATCTCGTCAAGGTGGGTGTCGGCCCGGCAGAACTCGTCGTTCAGCTGCAGGCGCAGCGGATCCGGGTGCGGGTGATCGGCCCGGACGGCACCCGTTACGGTGACCGTTCGCTGGACACCGGCGCGTCCCCGCCGCCACCACCGCAAACCGGGGCGGTGCCGCCACCGACCGCCAAGGAACGGAGCAGCAAGGCGGTCACCCGGGTCCTGCGCGACGGCTCGACGATCATCCTGGTGGGCAAGACCAACGGCATCCAGGCCCGCCGGGCCCAGCTGCGGCGCGACCTCCTCATCGGCGGCACCGCAACGCTGATATTGATCGCGGTGCTGGTCAGGCTCGTCGTCGGTCGCGCGCTGGCACCGCTTCAGCGGATCACCTCGACGGCGGAGCAGATCACCCACGGCGACCGGGGACGGCGACTCCGGCCGGACCGGCCGACCACCGAACTCGGTCACGCCGCCGCCGCGTTCGACAACATGCTCGACGCGCTGGAGACCGCAGAGACCAACGCTCACCGGGCTGCCGAAGCCGCGCAACGCGCCGAGTCCAAGACACGCCGCTTCCTCTCCGACGCCGCCCACGAACTGCGCAGCCCGGTGACCGCGATCCAGGCGGTGGCGCAACAACTGACCGCCAGCACCGAGGGAACCGGTCATGACGACGCGGCGTCGATCTCGCGGCTGCGCCGCTACGCCGCGCTGCTGGGCGGTGAGACCCGGCGGGCCGGCCGGCTGGTTTCCGACCTGCTGGACATCGCCGGCATCGATGCGGGGACGGCATTGCGCAGCGAGCAGGTGGACCTCGTCGACGTCGTCGCCGCCGAAGTGGAACGCGCCGCCATGCTCGCGCCCAGCGTGACGGTGCGGCTGGTCGGGGACGACGCTCGTCTACCCATCCGCGCCGACCCTGGCCGGATCGTGCAGATCCTGTCCAACGTGTTGGACAACGCCCGCCGCTACACCCCGCGCGGCGGTGAGATCACCGTGCACACCGCGGCCCGCGACCACACCGCGGAAGTGACGGTCGTCGACTCCGGGCCCGGCATCCCCGATGCGGACCGCGAGCGGGTCTTCGACCGGCTGGTCCGCCTCGACGACGCGCGCGACCGCGGCTCCGGGGGCGCCGGACTCGGGCTGTCGATCGCCCGCGGACTGGCCGAGGCCCACCACGGCACGCTGGAATGCCTGCCCCACGAACCCGGCGCGGCCTTCCGGCTGAGCCTGCCCTTGGCGCCGCCTTCCGACCCCGCGGGGACCTGAGCCGGCTATTCCGGCCGGCGGGCCCGCTGCGCGGTCAGGACCTGCTTGCGCAATCCCTCGGTTGCGGCGCGTACGACCGTCTTTCGCGCACGGTTGACCAGAAACTCCGGCAGCGGCGCCGACGGTTCCAGGGTGATGTCGAATTGCACCCGCGTCTTGTCGACGCCGACGCGCTGCAACCGGTATTCGACGTGCTGGCCGTGCTGCTGCACGGTCTTCCGCGCGTCCCACACGACCCAGTCGGGACCCCAATGATATTCCAGCACTTCATGATCGACGATACCGAGCACCTTGACCGTGACCTTGACGTGGTGCGGCAGGCCGTCGGGATAGGCATCGATGACCTCGGCCTTCTTGTGCACCGAGGACCACAGCGGCACCGCGCCGACGTCGGCGAGCACCACCATGATCTCTTCCGGGGGCGCATCAATGACGATCTGCGCCGATGCTTGTACGGCCACCGCTACCAAGTTAGCAACCGCACTACCGGATGTGCCCGAAACTCTTCGATCAGCCGCCGCCGGCGATGAGGTCGCTCAGGCCTTTCACCGCGGCATCGAGGACGGACCGCGTCGCCCGCCTGACGATGAAACCCGGGATGGGCCCCGCCGGCTCGACGGTGATGTCGAAGCGCACCCGGGTCTTGTCCGTTCCCTCCGGCTTGAGGTTGTACTCGACGTGCTGGCCGTGCTGTTGGGGGGTTCCCTTGGCGTCGTAGACGACCCAGTCGGGGCCCCAGTGGTATTCCAGGACCTCCCTGTCGGTGAGCCCCAGGATCTTGATCGTGGCCTTGACGTGGTGGGGCCGGCCGTCGGGATAACGGTCGATCACCTCGATGTGCTTGTGCAGCGGCGACCAGGACGACAGCACGACGACGTCGGTCAGCGCCTCCATGACCACTGCCGGCGGCGCGTCGACGACGAACTCCCGCGATGCTTTTACAGCCACTGCGCCCAACCTAGCAACGCCGCACCGGGAGTGCGCGGGTTTCGCCGTAACCGGTTTCTTACCAGTCGATTTCGGTCAGCGAAGTGGTGCCGGATGGCGGCGGCCCCACCGGCGGGGCGGGTGTGCGCGAGAAGCGCGGGGCGGGCGCGGCCTGGTCGGCGCCGTGCGCGGTGATCACCGTGGACCGGGCCCGCAAGTGGTCGTCGGTGGCCGCCTCGCCCCACGTCAGCACCGGCGTGACACACGCGTCGGTGCCGGCAAAGACCCGCGTCCACTCGTCGCGGGTCCGGGCGGCGAACCGCTCGGTGAAGATGTCGAACATCCTTGGGTAGGAAGCGATGTCGCGCTGACCGGGCACCTCGTCCGGCGACAGGCCGAGCCCTTCGAGCAACGCGGCGAAGAACTGCGGTTCGATCGCCCCGACTGCCACGTACTTGCCGTCGGACGTCTCATAGCAGCGGTAGAACGGCGCGCCGCCGTCGAGCAGGAACGACTCGCGCCGGTCGCGCAGCGACCCGGTCGACTTCATCGTCCACATCACCTGAGCGAGCAGACTGACCCCGTCGACCATCGCGGCGTCGACGACCTGTCCGCGGCCCGAGCGTTCCCGCTCGTACAAGGCGGCGACGATGCCCACCAGGACCAGCATCGAACCGCCGCCGAAGTCGGCGACGAGGTTCAGCGGCGGCAGCGGTGGGCGGTCGGCGTAGCCGAGCGCGGAGAGCGCACCGGTGCGCGACAGATAGTTGATGTCGTGACCGGCCGTCTGCGCCAGGGGCCCCTCCTGCCCCCACCCGGTGATCCGCGCGAAGATCAGGCGCGGGTTGACCGCCGCGCAGTCGTCGGGGCCGATGCCGAGCCGCTCGCAGGTGCCGGGCCGGAAACAGTCCAGCAGCACGTCGGCCCTGGCGGCCAGCTCCAGCAGCGCCCCGGGCCGCGCCTTGACGTCCAGGTCGACGATGCGCTTGCCGCGGTGGAGCAGGTCACGGCCCTCCGCCGGCATCGCGATCGCCACGCCGGGCCGGCGCACCCGCACCACGTCGGCACCCAGGTCGGCCAGCATCATCCCGGTGTGCGGCCCCGGCCCGATGCCGCCGAGCTCGATGACCCTGACCCCGGCCAGGGGCCCGCCGCGACCCACGGACTACGCGTCCTTCTTCACCTTCAGCACCCGCTCGCGCAGCGCCTTGGTCGCGGAGTCGATCGTCCCCTTGACGGCGCGTTTGAGCACGAAACCGGGTAGCGGCACGTTGGGGTCGGCGAGCAGCTCGAACTTCACCAAGGTCTCGTCACCTTTGGGCACCAGCGTGTACTTGCCGTCCTGCGCCTTCTGCTGGGAGGAGCTGACCAGCGTCCAGCTCACCTCGTTGTCGCCCCACGTGTAGGCCACTACCTGTTCGTCGGTGATGCCCGCGACCTTGACCTTCATCCTGACCTGGCGCGGCCGGCCGTCGTCGCCGGTCTCGAGCACCTCCGCGCTCTGATGGGGTTCGGACCACTCGGGCATCGCCTCGAAGTCGGCGATGACGTCCAGGATCTGCGCCGGGCTCGCTTCGATGACGATGTCGCGCGACTCTTTGATTGCCATGGGCGCACCATAGGACAATCGGAGCCCGGCCGGGAGCGATTCACAATGGCCACCGGGCGTAACGTCGACTTCGTGAGTGAAGCGCCCATTGATCCCGCCTACACCGTCGGCGACTACCTCCTCGACCGCCTTGCCGAGCTCGGTGTGTCCGAGATCTTCGGCGTGCCCGGTGACTACAATCTGGAATTCCTCGACCACATCGTCGCGCACCCGACCCTGCGATGGGTAGGCAACGCCAACGAGCTGAACGCCGGCTACGCCGCCGACGGGTACGGGCGGCTGCGCGGAATGTCCGCCGTGGTAACGACGTTCGGTGTCGGCGAGCTGTCGGCGGCCAACGCGATCGCGGGCAGCTATGCCGAGCACGTGCCCGTGGTGCACATCGTCGGCGGCCCGTCCAAGGACGCCCAGGGCACCCGGCGCGCGCTGCACCACTCCCTGGGCGACGGCGACTTCGAGCACTTCTTCCGGGTCAGCCGCGAAATCACCTGCGCCCAAGCCAATCTGATGCCCGCAACGGCCTGCCGCGAGATCGACCGGGTGCTGTCCGAGGTGCGGGAGCAGAAGCGCCCCGGATACATCCTGATGTCCACCGACGTGGCGCGTTTTCCCACCGAACCGCCCCGCGACCCGTTGCCCCGCTACACCGGGGGCACCAGCCCGCGGGCGCTGGCCGAGTTCATCGAGGCAGCCGGCGAACTGATCGGCGGGCACCGCTTGACGGTGCTGGCCGACCTGCTGGTCCACCGGCTGCAGGTGGTCAAGGAACTCGAGGCGCTGCTGGCCGCCGACGTGGTGCCCTACGCCACGCTGATGTGGGGAAAGAGCCTGCTCGACGAGAGCTCACCGCATTTCCTGGGCATCTACGCCGGCGCGGCAAGCAGCCCGCAGGTGCGCACGGCGATCGAGGAGGCGCCGGTGCTGGTCACCGCCGGGGTGGTGTTCACCGACATGGTCAGCGGCTTCTTCAGCCAGCACATCGACCCGGCGCGGACCATCGACGTCGGGCAGTACCAGAGCAGTGTGGCCGGCCGGGTGTTCGCGCCGCTGGAGATGGGCGCCGCCCTCGACGCGCTGGCCGAGATCCTGGTGCGGCGCGGAAGGCGTTCACCGGAGGTGGTCACGGCCCCGGCGGAACCGGACCCGGCGGCCGCCGGCACTCCCGCGCGTGAGCAGGCACTGACCCAGCCGATGCTGTGGGACCGGCTGTGTTCGGCGCTCACCCCGGGCAACGTGGTGCTCGCCGACCAGGGGACGTCGTTCTACGGCATGGCCAACCACCGGTTGCCGCAAGGCGTCACCTTCATCGGCCAACCCTTGTGGGGCTCGATCGGCTACACCCTGCCCGCGGCGCTCGGCGCGGGGGTGGCACACCCGGACCGCAGGACGGTGCTGCTGATCGGCGACGGCGCCGCCCAGCTCACCGTCCAGGAGCTGGGCAACTTCTCCCGCGAGGGGCTCTCGCCGGTCATCGTGGTGGTCAACAACGACGGCTACACCGTCGAACGGGCGATCCACGGGGAAGCCGCGCCCTACAACGACATCGTCAATTGGCGGTGGACCGATCTGCCCAGCGCGCTGGGCGTCACCAACTACCTGGCATTCCGGGCCGAGACCTACGGCGAACTCGACGACGCGTTGACCGCGGCGGCGGAGGAGCAGAACCGCATGGTGTTCGTCGAGGTGGTGTTGCCGCGGATGGAAATCCCCGGGCTGCTGGTCGAACTCGTGCAGCCGACGTCACCGGACGGCAGCCCGCGCCGCTGAGCCGCGGTCTCAGCGCGCCCCGGGGCGGGGCGATGTGGGATCGGGGGTCGCCGAGCGCAGGATCGCCCGGACGGTGCGCCGGCAGCGCCCGCAGTCGGCGCCCGCGCCGCAGGCCCGAGCGACATCCCTGGTCGTCGACGCCCCGGCCGCAATGGCCTCGCACACCGTCTGGTTGGTGACGCCGTTGCACAGGCACACGAACATTCCGGCGATCCGCTCAGTCCGCCTCGATGCGCATCATGTCGAAGAAGCGGCCGACGAACAGCGGCGGGTAGGCGCCGGCCCCCGCCCCGGACATCCATTGGGCGGCGGCGTCGGGATGCTCGAGCCACTCCCGCGCCCCCTCTTCGTCGGGCAGCTCCTGCAGGATGAGCACCTCGCGCTCGTCGTCGAACGCCTGGAACACCCAGGTCTTCCGAATCCCCGCGGCGGCGAACCGGTCCATCGCGACACGCACCCCCGAGTTCAGCGTCGCCACGTCGTCGACGGAGGCGAAGGCGGCGACCACGACCCCCGGCGCTCCCGGGGTCGACGGTTGCTCGGCGACGAACCTGTCGACGATCTCGCCGGCGAACACCGCGGGGATGTCTTCGACGCCGGCCTCATCGAACCAGTCGAAGAACACCCGCGAGCGCAGCAGTTCCACGATCGGCTCCCGGCTGTGCACGCCGATCATCACCAGCACACGCCCGTAGTCGTGCGTGGACATGTACACGAGGACATGGTGGGCGCCGATGTCGGCGAGGGCCGGTTTGTTGCGCTCGAGCAGCGGCCACACCCGCGTCGGATCGGGAACGCGGTAGTCCGTCGCGATGACCATCGAGTGGATGTCGTTCGTCATCGCCGGGTCCTATACCGGGTTGAATGACGAAATGAGCCATTTCCCATCGGCTTTGTCCAGTTTGACCAGGACGCTGCTCGAGGTCAGGGTGGGCTCCGGCCGGTCTTTGCTCTGGGTGCTCTGGTTGACGAACAGCAGCACCGTGGCCGCGCCGGGGCGGAATTCCGAGATGGCGGCGCGAAGCACGACCGCGTTCGTCTTCACCGACTTCTGCTTGGCGGCCGGGGCGACGATCTCCCGGGTGAACTGGTTGTAGTAGGTCAGGAAGTCGCCCGTCAGATGCGACTTCGCCGAAGAGAAGTCGCGGTCGAGGGTGTCGGGGGAATACGACAGGACCGCGACCGTCCCCTCGCTGGCCGCCGTGATCGCCGCCTTGGCGGCCGCGCCGTCCGTTTCCCGGTCCGGTAGGTAGGAGAAGTAGTACAACCCGCCCAGCAACCCCAGCGAAGCAACGACCAGCAACGCCAACACGGCGGGCAGGACCTTTCCGGACGACCGCCTCTTCACCTGTGCGCCAACGCGCTTGAGCCGGCCGGGCGTGGTCGGGCCCGCGCCGGTGTCGGCTGTCGCGGCGGTGGGCTCCTCGGCGTCCTCAGCGTCCGGGGCCGTCTCGACCTGTTCCTCGGTTTCCGGGGCCGGCGTTTCGTCTGCGCTCACGGCACGAACTCAACTTTCGATATCTTGATCTGGTCGCCGTCGCGGGCCACCGTCACGATCAGCCGGTAGCTACGTGGATCCTGTTTGGCGCCGGCCGCATTGGTGACCTCGGAGGTGGAGGCGACCAGCACCGTCGCCGAATTGTCGGTCATCGAGTCCAGTTCCACGGCTGCGGACTGGACGGTGCCCTGCGACACGACCTTGGACTGCTCGACCACCTTGACGAAGTCGTCGGCCATCTTGAGGAAGTCGTCCTTGAACGAACCGGTGGAGTCGTCGAGGATGCGCTGCACGCTCTGCTTGGCGTTGTTGAAATCCATCGACGTCAACGTCACGACACCCTGGCGCGCGGCGGCGGCGAACTCGGCCGCACGCTGCCGCTGCCGGACCGCGTCGCGATGCTCCTTGACCATGTATCCGGTGCCGGACAGCGCGGCGAGCACGACGATCACGGCCAGGGCGGCCGCGACGGTCGACCATTTGGGGCGGCGCAGCCGGCGTCGCCCCGGCTTCTCCGCCTCCGCGGCCTCATCGCGGGATTCCTCCCCCGACTCGCTCTCCGGTTCGACGGCGGACTCTGCGGCCGCGGTCGTCTCGGTATCGGGCGCCTCGGTCCCGACGTCGGCCGTCGCATCCACCGCCGCCTCGTCGCCGGAGAGGTCGGCCGCGGTTTCCTCGCGCGCTGCCTGTTGCGTCCTGGCTTCGGCGAGTTCGGCCTCGCGGCGCAACTGGATGGCCCGCGCGCGGGCCCGGGCGGCGGCGGCGAGGGCTTCGGCTTCCGCGGCCTCTGCCTCGGCCTGCTCGGCCAACGCCATGATGTCCGCGGCGGTACTGGGGGTTTCGCCTTCGTTCACCGGAACCGGTCTCGCCTCAGCAGCATTCTGGCGGCCACCACTCACCGCTCACCGGCCCGACGCTGCTCGTGACCCAAATGCCCAACTCCTCTACCGCGTGCCCGTCGACGGGATGTTTGCCCTGACCGCCGACGACCGACGTCGCCGTTGCGCAACCCTACTCGTCGTACCCCCTCACGCACAGGCGCCTGCTGCGAGATCCTTGCGCGCGTCGAGTGCCACGGCGGCCGATGTCGCCAGGAGAACCAGGTTATCACCCATCCCGCGGAACCTCGCTAGCCCTAGCCCTCAGCACCGCGTGAAACAGATATACAGCAGCGGAAATATCATTCTCTCATCGGGCATATGGAGCCCGCCGGGACGATCAGCGCAGCAGGTCTTTGACCACCTTGCCGGTGGCGTTGAGCGGAAGCGCGTCGAGAAACTCCACCGACCGCGGCACCTTGAATCCGGCCATGCGTTCGGTGCACCAGCCGATGAGTTCCTCGGCGTCCACGGC